>DATLQC010000131.1:0-2827 GCA_035535395.1 Propionibacteriaceae bacterium
GCAACTGCTGCTGGGCGCGTACCAGGCATTGGAGCGTCAAATCGCTGCTGGCACCGTTGACATGCATACCCGGCACGAGATGCTCGAGCTGATCGTCGTCGACGGCAGAGCTCGCGGCGTCGTCATACGCGACATGGTGACCGGGGCCATCGAGACGTACTTCGCCGACGCAGTAGTGCTCGCCACCGGCGGCTATAGCAACGTGTTCTTTCTGTCGACCAACGCCAAAGGATGCAACGTCACAGCTACCTGGCGGGCGTACCGCAAGGGCGCCTACTTTGCGAATCCCTGTTTTACGCAAATCCACCCGACTTGCATCCCGGTCAGTGGCGACTACCAGTCCAAATTGACGTTGATGAGCGAGTCGTTGCGAAACGACGGCAGGATCTGGGTTCCGAAGAGCGGTGAGGACAAGCGGGACCCTCGAGAGATCCCTGAGGAAGATCGCGACTACTACCTGGAGCGTCTCTATCCCTCCTTCGGCAACCTGGTGCCGCGTGACATCGCTTCCCGTGCTGCCAAGAGCGTCTGCGACGAAGGCCGCGGCGTCGGGCCCGGCGGACTCGGGGTTTACCTTGACTTCGCTGATGCGATAGCGCGACTCGGCCGGACATCCGTGGAAGCCAAGTACGGCAACCTCTTTCAGATGTATGCCCAGATCACAGGCGAGGATCCGTACCAGACCCCGATGCGGATCTATCCGGCCGTGCACTACACGATGGGCGGACTGTGGGTCGATTACGACCTCCAGGCCAGCATTCCCGGCCTCTATGTCACCGGTGAAGCCAACTTCTCCGACCACGGAGCAAACCGACTGGGTGCCAGCGCCTTGATGCAAGGCTTGGCTGACGGCTACTTCGTGCTTCCCAATACGATCAACGACTACCTGGCAGACGGGCCCTTTCCTGCTATCGATGCATCCCATCCAGCAGTCGTCGAAGCCGTTGAGGTGGTACGGACCCGAATCAACAAGCTGCTGTCGGTGAATGGAAGCCGCACCGTGGACTCCTTCCACAGGGAGCTTGGGCGCCTGATGTGGGACTACTGCGGAATGGAGCGCAGCGAGGAGGGCCTGCGCAAGGCGCTGACCCGGATGCGAGAGCTGCGGAAAGAGTTTTGGTCCGACGTACGAGTGCTGGGCACAAATGAGGAGCTCAATCAAGCGCTGGAGCGGGCCGGTCGGGTGGCCGACTTCTTGGAGCTCGGAGAGTTGATGTGCATTGACGCGTTGGTCAGACGCGAGTCGTGTGGTGGCCATTTCCGGGTCGAGAGCCAAACCCCGGACGGCGAGGCGATGCGTGATGACGAGGAGTTTGCGTACGTGTCGGCCTGGGAATTCGGCGGCGATAACGGGCGGCCGATCTTGCACAAGGAGCCGCTGGTTTATGAAAACGTGGAAATGAAACAGCGGAGCTACAAGTGAATGTCATTTTGCGGGTCTGGCGACAGGCGAACTCGCGAGCTAAAGGCAAGATGGCCGTCTACCGCGTCAACGACATCTCCGAAGACATGTCTTTCCTAGAAATGCTCGACGTGCTGAACGAGCGCCTGACGCTGCAAGGCGACGATCCCATTGCGTTCGACAGTGACTGCCGAGAAGGTATCTGCGGCGTGTGCGGTCTGGTCATCAACGGTGTGGCGCACGGTCCACAGCAAACGACGACCTGTCAGCTCCATATGCGCTCCTTCTCCGATGGCGACGTCATCGATGTCGAACCATGGCGAGCCGGACCGTTCCCGGTGATCAAGGACCTCGTGGTCGATCGCAGCGCTTTCGATCGGATCATTCAGGCAGGTGGGTATATTTCCGCGCCGACCGGCACTGCGCCGGATGCGCACGCCACCCCAGTACCGAAACGAGATGCCGACCGTGCCTTCGATGCGGCGACGTGCATTGCGTGTGGAGCCTGTGTCGCGGCCTGCCCCAACGGCTCGGCGATGCTGTTCACCGCGGCGAAGATCACCCATCTCGGTCTGCTGCCCCAAGGTCAGCCCGAGCGCTATTCCCGGGTTGTCGGCATGGTGGCACAGCATGATGCGGAGGGATTTGGCGGCTGCACCAATATCGGCGAGTGCACAGCCGTCTGCCCAAAGGACATTCCCTTTGAGACGATTTCCCGACTGAACCGGGATCTGATGAGCGCGCTGACCCACGGCGGCTCCCACTGGCCCAGGGCGGCACCCAAGGGAGAAACCGAGGTCGAAGAGGACTGAACCGACCGATCTGGTGTATCGGTGGTCAGATTGTCAAGACGATCAGGAGCGCGGCGACGGAGCCGACCAGCGCGCCGCCGTAGCAGAGTACCGCGATCGGTGTGGCCAACCTCCTGAGCTGAAGTCCGTCGTACAGCGTGAACCTGAACCGGTGCGCCCCGTGAAACAGCATGAGGACGAGCAGGCCCAGCAGGACCAGCCGGGTGAGCCAATGGCTGACAACCGCGTGCAAATGGTTGTAGTCGGGCTGTACCCATCCGAGGGGAATCGCGAGCCCGAACAGAATTACCAGGATGGGCAGGAATACCGCCGAAACCACGCCGCCCGCGCTGAACAACAGCCACAGCAGCGGCTCGATGTGACGTTTGGTCATTGGAGCACCAGCCAGGCGATGAAGGCCGACACGACGATGAGGCCGAGATACTGCGAGGCGACCACCATCCCTGCCGGCACTCGGCCGCCGACGCGAATCACCGTCGCGGCTGGCACGAACCGCCCAGCGACCCGAACCTCCTTCATTGCGGGCACCTGCCGGCTGCCGAGCGGGGAGCGCACCACCATGGCCTGGGGGGTGAGCGCGAACCATGTCACTGTGTGCAACACCAGGAACGCA
>DATLQC010000132.1:0-16021 GCA_035535395.1 Propionibacteriaceae bacterium
TGGGTCATCAGGTCTCGGGCTGTTGCCATAGCAGACTCCTCCTTGAGTTCGGGTTCGTCATTTCCTACCCCATGCGGCGGGTCACAAACGGGTCTCATGCCGTCCGCGCCGCGTGCTGTCTGATCTGGCCGGCTTCAGTAGATGATCACTTGGCGCGCCGGGGGCGCGAGCGGCTCCAAAAGAGGCGCGAGTGTTGCAATCTTCCAGACGATCTGGACATCGACGAAAAAGATCTTGCGCGGTGCCGCAATGAATCCACAGTCGACCGGGGATGCCCGTCACAAAATGTCCATTTGCGGCACAGAGCACTTTGGCGCTCCCCGACCGTTTCGGTAAAGTACCTCAGAACTCGCGAGCAAGCATTTTAGCCCCGAGATGCGGCCGCACAGTGTCGTGGACCCGACCGACGCCAGTCGCCATTTGCTTCAGGAAATGTACGTTATGCCGCAAGCTGCACCGCCAAGATCACAACAAAGTTATCGGCACGAGGCGTTCATGTGGCGCGATGCGGATGACTATGCCTCAGTGCTGACGCCCTTTGTGGAAGATGGGCTGGCCGCAGGCGAGGCGGTCATGGTGGCAGTCGTGCGACGCCATGCCAACTGGTTGCGTGAGTGCTTGGGTCCTCAGGCGCGCAAGGTGAAATTCGTCGATATGGCCAAGTTGGGCCGTAATCCTGCACGAATCATTCCAGCTTGGCAAAAGTTTGTTGATCAACATTCGGGCTACGGCCGACCCGTACGCGGTATCGGCGAGCCCATTTGGGCTGGCCGGCGTCCCGAGGAAATTTTGGAATGTCAGCTGGATGAGGCATTGCTGAACTTGGCCGTTGATCCGAAGATTCCGCTCTGGCTGATCTGTCCGTACGACCTTCGCGGCCTCGACCCATCGGTCATCAAGGAAGCCCATCGCAGCCACCCGGCCGTCATGGAGGGGGATCGCTATCACGGCAACTCCCAGTACGGCGGGCGGGCGCACGTTGAGGCGATGTTTGGCGCGGAACTGCCCGACCTCGGTGCGGAGCCGGGGGAGTACCCCTTCACCTCAGACTCGGTCGACCGCGTCTTCAACATCGTGACGCTCGAGGCCTACGGCGCCGGGCTCTGGTCGGACAAGGTGACTGATCTTGCCGCCACAACACGCCGGCTTGCCTCGTGCAGTCTGCGTCGGGGAGCCGCCCAGGGGACGCTTCGGATCTGGGACTTGTCGTACGCGCTGATCTGCGAGGTGTCTGATGACACCATGATCGACGACGTGCTGGCTGGCCGGCGGGCGATCGTCTCTACCGACCGCGACGGACTTTCCTCCGCGAACCGCAAGTGCGATCTTGTGCAGCTGCGCTCCACCGACTCGGGAACCACAGTGCGTCTCCACATGTGGAAGTAGCCGCTCGGTCGGCTTTCGGCCACAGTGCTCTAGCGGCGTGCTTACGGAACGTGGTGCGGCACCCAGATGAGGTGTCGACTTGCGAGGATTTGGACTCGTCAAGATCAACTAGTCAAAAGCGAAACCAAGATCAGAAAGGCTGTCAGCGGTCGGCGCGGACGCAGCTACGGACTCCGGAGTGCCGTCGGCGACCGGCGGTATCGGCTGATTTGGCCTCATCGTCTGGCTGTGGTCTTAAGACGTCACGATTGCGCCGCCACAGTACGACTTTTCAACAATATGTCAGCCCAACACGTATCATCTCGCCGCTGATCATCCTCTATAGAGAGATAGATCAAAATGCAACACATTTACGCATCGACTTTCCTCAGTGAATCTGCGTACCCTAAGTTCTGGGAAGGGCTCTGGGACATCTCGACCACCGGGTTGAATAAGCAACTGCGCTGAGAAAGGGGAATGAATGCCCGGCAAGCGGGTTCGCCCTGCCATCCTGACCGTTCTCTTTGCTTCTCTACTGGTTTTCGCAAATTCTGCTGCTGCGTCTGGTGACGAGCCTGAGAAGCCGACCTGCAATCCGGTCACGCCGTTCAGCGCCTTTAACTTTTCCAGCCCGACCAAGATCGATAACAGATGGAATCCACTGGTTCCGGGCACCCAGTTCACGCTGAATGGTGTGGCCGACCGAGGTGGCGGTCTGCTGCCCCATGAGGTAATAACGACAGTCACCGATCTGACCAAGGTGGTCAATGGCGTACGAGCCGTAGTCATCTTGGAAAAGGATGTCAACGAAGGTGAGCTCCAGGAAGCAGAGCTGAACTTCCAAGCCCAGGACAGCGCTGGGAATATGTGGAATCTTGGTGAGTATCCCGAGGAGTATGAGAACGGCAAGTTCCATGCGGCCCCGGACGTTTGGATTGCCGGTGTAGCCGAAGCCGCGCCGGGCAACTCAATGATCGGGAATCCGCAGCTAGGAACGCCTGAGTATCTCCAGGGTTGGGCGCCAGAGATCGAATTCTTGGATTGTGCAAAGGTCTCGGAAATGCAGCAGCGTACCTGCGTACCGGCCGGCTGCTATGAGAACGTGATGATCACTGACGAGCGGAGTCCGCTTGAGCCGGAGAGTGGCTACCAGCGCAAGTACTATGCGCCGGAAGTCGGCAATGTCCAGGTCACAGCGGTGAACGATCCGGAAGGCGAAACGCTCGTCCTCAGTAAGGTCTCCCAGCTGAGTCCGGAGGACATGGCCAAGGCTCGCCAACAAGCGCTGGAGCTGGAGAAGCGCGCCTACAAGGTCAGCCCCCTCTACCGCAAGAGTCAGCCTGTCGATCCCCCGGCCGTTGTGCCGGGCCCACTCGGCGGGTGAGGTAGTTCAGGGCGTGTTGCACCGCTGGTGCTAGGGCATGTCGCATGTCGCTTGCGACCACTTTTGTGGCCGGGTGGCAGGGACCTGCGCTACGGACGCTGGGCTGCCAGTCGCTGAACGAGAGCCGTGATCAACTCGTAGGGGATCGGCTTATTCAGTGGAAACTTGGCAGTGCCTTTGCCCGAGAGATAGGGAGTAACCTGCGGCTCGAGGGATTCCTCGAGCTCTGGTATCGGATAGATGCTGATGTGCTTCTTCCAGCCGCCCAGGTAGACAACTGGCCGGCCGCTGAGGCTGAAGGTCGGGATTCCGTAGCTGATCGACTCTTGCAGGCCAGGAGCAGCTACATGGATGGTCTTCCGTGCCGCTTGGAGGATGGCCTGTACCTCCGGTGAGAAGCTGCCGATGTAGTCATCGACTGATTCGAATTGCTGCATCACAGGGCCGATCTGAACCTCCAGCTAGGAGCTACGCCGGTTGCGGTGGGTGGCGGTCGCCTCGGTCATCGCCGTATAGATCTCGATAAGAGCCCGGCGTTGCCGGGCCGTCAGTCCCGGATCACCGGAAATCGCCGCGACGAGTGAGGTGTGCTCGTCAGGTCGATCATCTTCTTCGTGATCAAGGTCATCCGCTGGATCGTGATCATCATCACTGGTCCGAGGTCGTAGCGCTGCCGCTGGAATACCCAGCGTCGCGGCAATGGTGTCAAGTACGTCGGCCGACGGAGCACGAAGTCCATGCTCGATCTGAGAAAGGTACGGGTTGGAAATGCCAGCCATCGCGGCGACCTGGCGCATCGACAGCTCGGCCAGCTCTCGTTGCCGGCGAATGATCTCGCCAACCAGATTTCCCGATGGCTCCGACGCTGAACTCATGCCAACCATCCTAGAGAGAACCGTGTGATGCATCTCGCATTAGCTCCGCTAGCTAAGCTAGCAGTTTTTGGCTAACATAGAACACGTTGTACCCAACCATCCAAGGAGAAAACATCATGGCTACGACGACTAAGAAGAAGAGCGACGAGGTCTTCGGCGATCTCACCGAAGGCTTCGGCGATGCCGGCGAGCGCTACCGCGCCCTCAATGAGAAGGTGCTCGAAAGTGGCAAGAAGACCGGCAACGCCGTACTCGACGGCTACGAGAAGGCGATCGCCAGCTATGTCGACTTCCGGCAGCAGCTTGCGGACGCCACCCAGCTCGACTGGGTGACCACCGTTGTGAAGGCGCAGAACGAGTTCCTCAACGAGGTCAACGCGGCGTACATCTCCGCTGCTCGTGACGTTCTGAAGTAAGCCTTATGCTCAAGCTGTGACAACACAGCAGTCGGCGGATGATCAGCTGAGACTCGGCGAGATCATCCGCCGGCAACGAGAGCTGGCCGAGCTGTCGATGCGCCAGGTCGCCGCGATGGCTGGCATTTCCAACCCGTACCTTTCTCAGATCGAACGTGGGCTTCGAGCTCCATCTGAAGAGGTGCTTCGGGCTATCGCTGAGTCTTTGAACGTTTCCGCCGACCTGCTCCGCGGCGATAAGGCAGCGGATGGGTCGGCGGAGGTCATTGAGGCCATCCAATCCGATCCTGACTTGACTGCCTCCCAGCGGCGCTCGCTGGTTGAGGCCTACGAGGCACTCCGTCAGGTCGCTGTCAAACGGCGCAGAGGGCGAGGAGCTCGATGAGCGAGGCAGCCCGTCCCCAATCCAGCGCGGACGATGACTGGGACACCATCGACGAGGCGGTCCGCGATCAAGAACTCCGTCAGCTTCTGGCAGCCGGTACCGAGCTGCTCAGCAGCAGCGACCTAATGGGTCGGCTCGACCCACTCGCCGTGTTCTCTCCATTGCTGAAGACCAGCGTCTACGTGGCCACGCATCCGGATAAGGTCGCCGGCGCTCTGGGGCGCGCCGCCGCCGAGATGTTCCGGGCAACGACAGCCGCAACCCTTCGGGCTGTCGGAGGCGCCCCGTCGTATGCGCCCAATCGTGGCAAGGACAGGCGCTTTACCGACCCGGCATGGAATGAGAACGCCGGGTACTGGTGGCTTCGAGAGATTTACCACGACTGGGAACAGGCGCTCCTTGACATCGTGCGCGATACGGACACGCCGCCAGCTACCAAGCAAAAGGCGGAGTTCGCGGTACAGCTCATGATCGACGCGCTGGCTCCTACCAACTTCATCCCAGGAAATCCGGCGGTGATCAAGAAGGCGTTGGAGACCGGCGGCTTGTCATTGGCAAAAGGGGGCCGCAACTTCATCCATGATCTGCGGACCAATCGAGGCGCGCCGCGCCAAGTGGTTGCGGGCGCGCACACCGTCGGTGAGGACATGGCAGTTACACCGGGCAAGGTGGTGTTCCGCAACGACTTGATGGAGCTGATCCAGTACGCGCCCAGCACTGCAGAGGTGCACAAGATTCCGCTGCTGTTCAGCCCGCCGTGGATCAACAAGTACTACATCATGGACCTGGCCCCTGGTCGCAGCCTCGTGCAGTGGGCTGTTGATCACGGCCACACCGCGTTCATGATCAGTTACCGCAATCCTGATGAGCGGATGCGTAACGTCAAGATGGATGACTACTTGATCTCCGGACCCATCGCAGCGCTTGAGGTTGTGCGCGACATCACCGGTGCCAAGAAGGCCAATCTTCTCGGTCTCTGCCTCGGCGGCACCTTGACCATGGCGACCCTCGCCTACCTTGATGCCGTCGGGTTGGACTTGATCAATTCTGCGACCTTCTTGAACACCTTGATCGATTTCAGCGAGCCCGGAATGCTCGGCATCTTTACCGACGAGGCGAGCATCAAACGGCTGCAGCGGACCATGCAGCGTACCGGGTTCCTGCCAAAGGAGGACATGCAGCGCTCCTTCAACCTGCTGCGGACCAACGACCTGATCTGGAACTACGCCGTGAGCAGCTGGCTAATGGGCGAGGAGCCGCAGGCGTTTGATCTGCTCAGCTGGAACAACGATTCAACCCGGATGCCCGCTGAGATGCACACCTTCTATCTACGCAGCTGCTATGTAGAGAATCAGCTGGCGCGCGGAGTCATGGAACTTGCCGGGCAGCAGCTTGATCTTGAAGAAGTCGATCAAGATCTGTATTTCCTGTCTGCCGAGCAAGATCACATTGCACCGTGGCGCAGCTCGTACGCCGGGGCGCTGCTGCCGGGTGGCAACGTACGGTTCGTGCTTTCAAACTCCGGCCACATCGCAGGCATCGTGAATCCACCGAGTCCGAAGTCGATTCATCGTGTCTTGGATGGTGACCAGCCGCTACCGGCGAGTCCGGATGACTGGCTGGCGGCGGCCACCATGCATCCGATGACCTGGTGGGAAGACTGGGCTGACTGGATCGGTGAGAGAGCTGGTGGGATGCGTAAGCCGCCGCGGATGGGCAACCGTAAGTACCCCCCGATTGCCGACGCGCCCGGGTCGTACGTGCTGGAAACCTGAGGCGCTCACCTCATCTCGTCTCGCTTTCGCATTTCTCCGCACAAGTCCACGAACGTGGAGGGAGATGGCATTTTCGCCCCTCATTCATTGCCATGTGCGGAGAAACGCTGATGAGCGGCGTGGAGCAAAGTAGCCCAGGGCCTGGCGTTAGCGCGGCTCGTCCAAGGTGACGAATCGGTATCCGTGGGAGCGGTAGTCGTTGATGATTCCGGCCAACGCCGCAACCGTTGCCACCCGATTGCCGCCGCCATCGTGAAGCAAGATCACCGGATGCGGCTGCTTGAGTCCGGCCGCCGCCCGTTTCTGAATGATGGGTGCGAACTTCTGGCTGGCTGGGGCGGCCCAGTCACGGGTGTCAACGGACCACAAGATCATTGAAAGGGCCGCAGCGTGGGCAACCCGCTGAGCCCCCTTGATGATTCCCCCGGGCGGACGAAACAGGCAGGGCTCTCGCCCTGTGGCGTTGACGATCGCCCGACGAGTGTGCTCGATTTCCTTGGTCAATGCGCCGGTCTTCCAACCGGCCTTCGCGCTCGGAATGGGGTGCGACCAAGTGTGATCACCGAGAGCGTGGCCGTCCGCAACGATTCTTTGCAGCATCTCCGGTTCAGCTGCCGCCCTCTGGCCCACTACAAAGAACGTTGCGGGCACGCCATTTTGATGCAGCACATTGAGCACTTCAGGAGTCGCTGGACCCGGACCGTCGTCAAAGGTCAGTGCCACGGTCCGTTCTGGTTCACCGGCCTGGCCGTGGATCACTGGCGCAGTCCGGATGACGCCCGGCGCGGGTCGCGGGCAGAGGGGCTGTGCGGGGGCAGCAGCAGGCGTGGTGGAGGCAGCAGCAGGCGTCGCGGCGGCAGTCTCTATCAGTGGTGGCTTCGCGTCGGGGGTTTTGAGACCGTCCCGTACCGCAACGACGACGGTGTGTGCTACCACCGTTGCCAGTACAGCTACCAGAGCGACGAGCACGCTCACTCGATCCCATCGCACGCGCAGCTGGGGACGGCTGATCGAGGCACGGTTTACCGTGTGCGGCGTACGGCCAGGCAGCGGCGACGAGGCCATAGGCTCATCCTGCATTTGTCGGTGTTCGCATAACCGGATTGCCGTTCGCATGTCGTTGACCATCCTGAGTTCCGGCGTCTGCCGCGGTTCTGCACAGTCCTGCTTGGTCAGCAGCATGTGAGGGAGGAAGTGGCTTGACGATCGCCGAGCATTTCCCGACGGCCGCCAGCAGTGTGCCGCGAGGCGTGGCGGCTACCGTGTCATTTACCGCGTCGACGAAGACCAGGCAGCGTGGAGGTCATACATATGCGCGAGTCTGAGCATTTGAGCATCTACATCCAACGGCCAGCCGCCGAGGTTTACGCGTACGTTGCGAACCCCGCGAACCTGCCTAGCTGGGCTGCGGGTTTGAGTGGCTCTATTGAGCAGCGAGAGGGACGCTGGTTTGCCGAGTCACCAATGGGCGAGATCGAAGTGGTCTTCGCGCCGCAGAACCCGTACTTCGTGCTCGATCACGACGTCACGTTGTCCGACGGCACCACGTTCAACAATCCGATGCGGGTGATCGCGCACGACACCGGCTGCGAGGTGGTATTCACACTGCGCAGCCAGCCTGGCCGGTCCCAGGAGGACCACGACGCCGACGCGCGGGCAATCCAGAGGGACCTGGCGACACTCAAGCAACTCCTCGAGAGCTGAGTTGTGCCCACCGATCCCGCGGCCCAGGATCTCGTAGCCCACGATCTTTTGACACTGTGGACCAGCAGCGCGTTCGTGGCGGAGGCTCGGGGGTGGGTCGCAGCGCAGCTGGCGCCGCGCGGCATCCGGCTTACCGGTGAGTTGGAGCTGCCGCACACCCGCGCTTGGTCGAGCACCATCAAGTTCGAGAACGACCGCAGGCCGTGTCTGGTTCAAGGTCAACGGCAGCGGCACCGCGTACGAGGCCGCGCTGATCGCCGTACTTGATGAGCTCCATCCTGGCCTGGCACCGGATGTGCTTGGGCACGACAACGCCCGCGGGTGGTCGCTTACCCGCGACGCTGGCCCGGTGCTGCGCTCCATCGCGGGACCGGAGGCACTGTGGCAGCACTGGGAGCGGCTGCTTCCCCGGTACGGCCAAGCGCAGCTCGACCTGACCGCCAACCGGACTCGGCTCGCTAGCACTGGGATCCCGGACCGGAGCCCGGAGCAACTGCCTCTGGAGTATCGCCGACTGCTCGGTGACCTCGCAGCCAAACCCACGGACCAGGGCGGGCTCAGCAGGCAACAGGCCTCTGCCTTGGAGCGCCTGCTGCCCAGGTACGACGACTGGTGCGCCGAGCTCGCAGCTTCGCCGCTCCCGGACACTCTGCAGCACGACGACCTGCACTCCAACAACGTCTGCTGGCCGGGTACGCCGGTCGATCCGTCCGCAGCCCGCATTATCGATTGGGGTGACTCATGCGTGGGATACCCCTTGGGAACGATGCTCGCGACTCTGAACTCGATTGCCTTCCATGCCGGGATGCTGCACAACGACCGCGGCGACATCGAAGACCCGCGGGTATTGGGGATTCGGGACGCTTACCTAGAACCATTCACCGGCTTCGGCAGCCGTAAGGAACTGGTGCGTTGGGTGGCTCTGGCCCGGAGCACCGGGTGCCTGACGCGTGCGCTGTCCTGGGAACGCGCCGTCCAGCATGCACCTGCCAGCGTGGCCGTGGAGTACGAGTTCCCCGTGCGAGCCTGGCTGATGGAGCTGCTTGAGCCATGGGCAAATGTGGACTAACGCCGCATGTGAGGGGTCAGCTACCCGAGCGTGTCCGTACGGCTCGTCCGCTGATCTTGCGCGGCTTGATCTCGATGAACAGGTTCCGGACTCCGTCAGCCCAGGGCACCGGACCGGTCTCCCAGGCCGACGTAAGTAGGTAATTGTGCGCCATCGCTTCGGCAAAGCCGAGCACGAGCACGCTCCAGCCTGATTTTGTCTGCTCGTCAATTCCGTCGATTTCGAAGGCGACGCTGGTCCGTCGCACCAGTCCCGCTAACGTGCCGAGTGGAGAGGTGCGGAAGATCACGCTGCCGTTCCGATATTGGTAGGTGACCGGCAAGATCTGTGGACCGTCCGGTGCCATGAACCCAATTCGGCCGGCCGAATGTTGCACCAGGAGCTCCTTGCACTCGGCCTCGGACAGCTCAGCGAAGTTGCCCGTCGAAGGATTCTCTGTAGGTGACGAGGTCATTGGCCACTCCATTCGTCGATGCGCGTTTTGGGCGACAAGCGGTGCCGTGCTACATCGGGGCGGCGAAGATCGCCAGCGTGAATGGCATGACTCCACCGCCCCGCACTTCAGCGTCGCGCGCCAGCTGTCCTGAACCCAAGGGTCGAAGGTCCCACAGCATAAGGAAACTAGGCCCAACTCCTCCAGTGATCATATGCGGGAGTTTGGGCATGAGATATGCGAATCTGTTCTACTGACCGCATGAGGTTCGGCGTCCACTTGCCCCTCATGGATTTCGGCGATCAAAGCTTTGCCGTTGACCGACTGGTGAACTACGTCGAGACGGCGACAGCCCTCGGCTTCGACGCCATCGCGGCTAACGACCACATCTTGTTTGCTACGCCCTGGCTCGATGGACCGACGGCGCTGGCGGCCGTCGTCTTCTGTTCTGGTGACGCGCGGCTGTTCACGACGGTGGCCAACCCCGTGGTACGCGGTCCCGTCGCACTCGCCAAGGTGTTGGCCGGACTTGATGTCATGTCTGGCGGGCGCTTGATTGCCGGGCTCGGCCCCGGCTCTTCTGAGTGGGACTACGCCAATGTTGGGGTTCCTTTCGATGAGCGCTGGGTCCGTTTTGACGAGGCCGTCTTGGCGATCAGGACTGCGTTGCGCGGGGAATCCTTCACCGGTCGGTTCTCTACGGTCCAGGGCCCGCTCGAGCCGTTGCCGGTGACGCCGGGCGGACCTCCGTTATGGATTGGGAGCTGGGGATCCGACAGCGGCTTGCGTCGGGTTGCGAGGCTCGGGGACGGCTGGGTTGCCTCGGCCTACAACACGACGCCGCAGCAGTTCAGGCAGAACTGGCTGCGCGTACAGGAACATCTCGATAGAGGTGGTCGAGACGCCCAGAAGTTCGGAAACGGTCTAGCGACGATGTGGTTTCACCTCGATAACCACACTGCGAGCAACGTCCTCGAGTCCCGCCTGGCGCCGGTGCTGCACCGACCCGTTGATCAGCTTCGAGATCGTCTGGCCTTTGGCCCTGCCGAAGCCATGGTGGCGAAGCTTTCGGAATTCCAAGACGCCGGTGTGCAACGGTTGTTCATCTGGCCGGTCGCTGATGAGATCGAACAGCTGCATCGCTTCAGCGAGGATGTCGTGGCGCAGCTGGCTGCTACACCGCCCTGAATCTAAGCCGACCATAAAGATCATGCTGCAGGCTCGCGTGATATGTGTCTGAGCCGCTCCTCTTGGGTATGCGGATTGTTGCGACATGGTGGATAGATGGGGCGAGAACGGCTCGCACAGAGAGGAGATCCGATGACCACGCAGCCTGAATCCGGTAGCACCCAGCCCGAATCCGGTAGCACGCAGCCTGAGTCCGGCGGCCCGCAGGCCCAGTTCGGTGGCTCACAGCCCTTCGGTGGCTCGCAGCCCCAATCCGGCGGCACGCAGCCTCAATCCAGCGAATCCAAGGAAAGCCAGGGCGGGGGCACATTGACTCGCTGGCCGCGAGATCTGATGGACATGTGGAGTGGCTGGCAGCCGTTTGGCGCTATGAGTTGGCCATTCCGAGACATCAAGGTCGAGGAGTTTGTCGATGGCGACCAGCTAGTGGTCAGGGCCGAGGTGCCAGGGGTCGACCCGGATCGCGACATCGATGTCTCCGTCGACAATGGAGTTCTGACGATTTCGGCGGAGCGTCGGGAAAGTAATCGGGAGAAGTTCGACAGAGGCTTCCACAGTGAGTTCCGCTATGGCAGCTTCGTCCGGCAAATTCGGCTTCCAGCAGGCACGTCGCCAGAGGTAGTTTCTGCGACGTACAAGGACGGTGTTTTGGAGATCAGGATGCCGAAGCCCTCAGCCGAGGAAGCTTCCCGCCGCATCCAGGTTCGGCGCGGCTGAGAGGGGTAGCCGCTAGCAGATGATCCCTGATCGCAGGTCGATCAGTCATCTGCGGTGCTCCGCGAAGAGGACTTTGGTCCCGCGCACGGGCCTCCTTGGGCCCGTGCGCACTGCTGTCGGCAACCGAGAGAGTGGGATCAGCCATAGGGAAGGGGTGATCATGTCTCCGATTGCCGACAACTTCGGATGGTCCCTGCTCGACCGGGGCGGTCGCCTCGAGACGCTGGACCGCGATGAGTGCCGCCGCCTTCTCGATTCCACCAATATCGGCCGCCTCGCGTACTGCACTGACTCTGGACCGCGCATCGTGCCGATGAACTACAGATTGGTCAGCGAACGTCTGATCTTTCGCACCGGCATGGATACCGAAGCATCGAGCTACCTGATCAATCGCCCGATCGCATTTGAAGTTGATCAAGTCGACGAATTTCTGCAAACGGGATGGAGTGTTCTCGTCGTCGGTGACGCGGGACTAATGGATGAGACGTCATTGCGTCTTCTTGATTTGCAGCAGTCGCCGCAGCCCTGGCCCGAAGGCAGAAGATCCTTGGTGGTGCAACTGCCTTTGACGACAGTGACAGGCCGTCGAGTTCACCCGTCCTGACGGCTGTCGTAGACCAAACGTTCATTTGACAGGCGGCGAACCTCGGAAAGGGCATGACATGAGTTATTCCGCTCGTCGTCGTAGTCTGTCCTGGACATGGCGGCTCAGGACGGGAACGGTGAGCCGGGGCCGGTATTCGCAACGGACCCCGAGGAGGACCCGCCGCTGTCAGTGCAACTGCTGATGAGTCAGCTTGTCAATCAGGCATCGGTGATCATGACAGCTCAGCAGCGGCTGCGACAACTATTGATCGCCAACCGCTCCATCGTTCAAGAGCTCTCACTACCGGCAGTGCTGCGCCGCATTGTCGATACAGCGAAAGATGTCTCGGGCGCGAAGTACGCGGCATTGGGAGTCATTGGCGCCGACGGCTTGCTGGAGCAGTTCGTGCACGTTGGGCTGGATGAGGATGCTGTCATGGCAATCGGCGCGTCCGACTCGACCTGCCATGACCTTCCCCGAGGACGTGGCGTGCTAGGCGCATTGATCAAAGACCCCCAGCCGATACGGTTGGCGCGCCTGGCCGATGATCCACGCTCGACCGGGATTCCGGACGGCCATCCACCGATGACTACCTTCCTCGGCGTTCCGATCCGCAGTCGCGATGCTGTCTTCGGCAACCTCTACCTGACCGATCGAACTGACGGTCAGCCTTTCACCGCCGAGGATGAGGAGCTGGTTTTGGCCCTGGCTGCGACAGCCGGAATTGCGATTGAGAACGCGCGACTGTATGAGGAGTCGCGTAGGCGCCAGGAGTGGCTGAGGGCTTCTGGCGAGATCAGTCGGCAACTGCTCGACCCGGAGGCCGATTACTCCGAGACCCTGCGTCACATTGTGACGAGTGTGAAGCGCCTGGCAGCGGCAGATGTCGTCACACTCGTTAGACCGACCGCGGATGATCCGCTCGAGCTAGAGGTGATCGTCGCTACGGGTGCCGCTGAACGAGAACTTGTCGGCCTTCGCTACGCGACTAGCACCAGCATCGCCTGGCGTGCCATGCAGGAGGGTCACGGCGTACGCCTGGAGTCTGTTGATCAACAGCCGGATGTCTATCTGCACCTCCGGCCGTACGTGCCGGTGAGTCATGCGATGGCCCTGCCGCTTCGGGGCGAGACAGGTCCCCGTGGTGCGATTGTGGCTGGTCGCATGATTCCGCACGGGCCGTTCACGAACGCGGACTTGGATATGGCCGAAGCCTTCGCAGGTCAGGCGGCAATTGCTCTGGAGCTCAGTGATGCTAGAGCTGATCAACAGCGGCTCGGCGTACTGGAAGATCGGGATCGCATTGCGCGCGATCTGCATGATCATGTGATTCAACGGCTCTTTGCGGCTGGTCTCAGCCTGCAGAGCATTGCGGTTGACGACGAGGCTGTTGATCAGCGTTTGAGGCGTACCGTGGCGGAGCTCGATGAGACGATTGGGCAAATTAGGAGCACGATCTTTGCGCTCCAAGACGATTCCTCGCGATCATTACGCGGCACGGCGCTTGCGGTTGTTGATCAGTTGACGCCGCTACTGCCAGCCCGTCCAAACCTGCAGCTCGTTGGGCCGCTGGACACGATTTCCGATGATGAGCAGATCATCGCCGACATTGAAGCGGTCTTGCGGGAATCGTTGACCAACGTTGCCAAGCACGCCCGGGCTAGTCTTATCCGGGTACGGCTACAGGCCGACAAGCAGCGGCTGGACTTGACCGTCACCGACGATGGGATTGGCCTTGGTCGAAGTCCGCGTCGTAGCGGCTTGGCAAACTTGACCCGGCGCGCGGAGCGCCACGGTGGCTACCTTGATGTCAGTAACGCACCGGAAGGAGGGCTCCGGCTGCAATGGTCGATCCCGATCAACCAGTGAGCTACGACCGGCCCATCCGAGTCTTCATTCTTGATGATCACGAGCTGGTTCGCCGTGGACTAACCGACTTGCTGACTACGACGAACGATTTGATCATCGTTGGTGAAGCAGCCACGGCTGCGGATGCGCTGCATCGTATTCCCGCCGCGGCACCCGATGTTGCGCTGCTCGATGCCAGACTGCCTGACGGCAGCGGCATCGATGTCTGCCGGGAGATCCGCTCGTCGTTTGAGAATGTTCGGTGTTTGATTCTCACCTCATACGACGACGACGAAGCGCTCTTTGCTGCGGTGATGGCCGGCGCCTCGGGGTATCTGCTCAAGCAGATTGGCGGCAACAGCCTGGTCGAGGGCATCCGGCAGGTCGCCGCCGGCCGGTCGCTGCTGGACCCCGCAGTGACTGAGAAGCTGCTCGACCGGCTCCGCAATCCGGTTGAGCCAGACCCCGTGGCCGGCAAGCTAACCGCGCGGGAACGCGAGATTCTTGATCTCATTGCCGATGGATGCACCAACCGTCAGATTGGTGAACGACTGTTTCTGGCGGAGAAGACAGTGAAGAACTATGTATCGGGCTTACTCACCAAGCTCGGTATGCAACGGCGGACACAGGCAGCGGTGTATGGGGCGACACTGCGCCGACGTACGGGCGGAACCTCGCCAGGCGGCTCAGGGCGGCCGGGCTGATCCAGGGCACATGATCGTCATCGACGACGTAGATAACCCAATAGGTTTGACAGCAGCAAGGCCAACGCCGCCAAGATCAGTGCGACAGCGATGGCAAGTCTGAAATTGGTCACAGCGAGGTAGACGCCGGCGAAGATCAAAAAGATGATCAGCAAGCTGGCCAGGAATGCCAGCAATCGGCCACGGAACGTAGCCTCGATGCCCGCAAACGGCCGCAACGATGACAATCAGTCCGAACAGCAACGCGGAAGTCGTTTGGTAGATGATCAGCGCTGCTACTGCCAAGAGCAGGACCGAGACCGAGATGGCCGCCCAGAGACGCAGTGTCCAGTGCGCCGGTCTTAGCGCGTCTTGATCAGGTAATGGGCGGTGCCGCAGATGCGCATGCACTGGCGCTGGCGGCAACGGCATGACGAGAGCCTTCGACACGGCTTGGCGTTCCGCCACCAGACCTGCGATCTCATCCCGGGTGGTATCCACCACTGCCTGCGCAGCGGTGTAGCTCGCAATGGCTGGCGCCCCATCAGCGGCTAGGGCGCGGGTCCCTTCATGCAGCGATCGCAACCGGCTGATCTCATCGGCCAACCGCACCTGCGCAGCGCCAAGCTCAACTTCGATGTCGCCAGCCCGGTGCTGCAGCGCAGCAACCTCATCGGTTTGGGTTGGCGGCACCTTGTCCAGCCCGGCCCAAGCCACTGGCCGATCCCACGCCGGCCGAATCGAGCCATCGCGTTCATAGCGTGGTCCGGCCGGCGCCCGTTCTCCGCCGAAAGGATCACGGGTGTCATAGCCCCACAGACCGCGATAATCCCGCACCCAGGGCGTTTCATCATCGATGACGACCGGCGTCCACAACCGCTCGGTGCCCGGACCGACCGACGGACCATCTCCGCGCCGGTAGTCGATGAACGGCAGTCCGATGCCCGAGCGCTGCTCCCGTGCTCTCCTTCCCGGCATGATCACTCGGGTGATGCGACGCCACCACCGAGTGAGTCTCTCCAGCGGTGGGGGAGCCGCCGTGACGATGTAGTCACCGGGCAGGTACGCGCCGCTGTGCGATCCAGCCCCGGCATGGACGACGGGGTGGGTTCCGTCGATCAGTTCCAGATCGGGGTCGTCGACGCGCCGTCGCAGATCATCTCCCATTTCGTCATGAGCTGAGAACGCGACCCAGGCCAATTGCGGCCCGGCGCCGCCTGGCTCGGTAAGAAACAGGGTGATCTGCTCCCAGTCAGCTTCATGATCATTGACTCCGGCGAAGGTCGATCGCCAGTCATTCATCGCGTAGAAGAACCAGTACTGCAAAACGAGATATCCGGCGTCCCGGACTACGCGTACGTAGTACGTCGGCGTTGGTGGTCCGGCCTCCTGGTATCGGACATGAGCCGCGGCAGCAAAGCCGCCGGGAACCTTGCCGCGCGTGATCAATGACAGTCGCATGATCGAGTCGATGATGCGGCCGAACATGCCGACCATGGCGAAGGGACTGCCACCCTGAAATCGAGTACGATCCGGGCGACGCCGCCAGCGACGATATGCCTTCCGATTCAGCGGTTTGTCGACGAAGTGGAG
>DATLQC010000133.1:0-3329 GCA_035535395.1 Propionibacteriaceae bacterium
CAAGATCCGGCCTGGCGCGGCTTCCACCACCTGAGTCCAGGTTGGCGGCGACATAAAACCCACCTCTGCTGAATCGCCGGGCAGCAGACTGTTGGCAAAGGTATGTGTCTCCTCGCCATATCTGAGCGTCCACTCCCCGACACCACGTACACCGACTTCCAGCGGAGTGCCGGGAGGTGCGACCAGCTCCGCAGACAGCTCGATCTCACGTGCTCCGGCGTGCGGTCCGTCCGACATACCGAGCAAGAATTCGCCTACCTCGCTGCTGGTTGATGCAAGCTGAACACCCGAGCCCTCGAAGCTAGTGATTCGCATACCGGGCCGTCCGGTCTGCGGGTCAATGATCAACTCTGGCGCCGCAGCGGTGGGATTGCGCCGTACGCTGACGCCGTCCAGCACGCGCAGCCGGTCCTCGCCAAGCACCTCTTGCAGCCCATCGACGATCGATATCTCATGCGGCGGGCGTACCGAGGCCGAGCCGCCGCCTTGCAGCGCCGTCTCGAGCGCATGCCGCCCGACTACCAGGAGCGGTGAGTCTGCCGTGATCAAGGAATCCTGAAGCGGCAGCGCGTCCTGACCCTTGAGCAGGACCATGCCGGCGGCCGCCAGGTTTCGCAGTGCTAGCCGCATCTCAGCTGCGTCGGGCGCAACCACTGGCCCAAGGTCCGCCGTTTGCTCGGCTGGAATGCCGTCCAGGGCACCGACCCGCCCGGCCAATCTGAGCAGTCGTGATAGATGATCATCGATCGTCATTTCCGCGACATCGCCGGACCGTACTGCTGCCACGAGCTGATCACCCCACGGCCCTCGCGGTCCTGGCATCACAAGATCAAGTCCACCGTTGGCAGCCGGTGCAGCGGTCTTGGTTGCTCCCCAGTCCGACATCAGCAAACCGTCCCAGCCCCATTCGGACTTCAGCACGCCGTTGTTCAGCTCGTCCTGTTCGGTGGCGGCAACCCCGTTGACATTGTTGTAGGCCGCCATGATCGTCCACGGATGTGCATCGGTCACACAGATCTCGAACGGCAGCAGGTAAAGCTCGCGTAGCGCCGTTTCCGCGACCCGTACGTCCACCGTACGTCGCTCGGTCTCGGACTCGTTTGCGACATAGTGCTTGACGCAGGCGCCAACGCCGTAGCGCTGAATGCCGCGAATGTAGGCCGCCGCCAGCCGACCGCTGAGCAGCGGATCCTCAGCGTAGGCCTCAAATAGCCGGCCGCCGAGCGCGGAGCGATGCAGATTGACCGTCGGGCCAAGCACGACATCGACGTCCTGAGACCGGCCTTCGCCCGCGAGCATCTCGCCGACCCGCTCGGCAGCCGCCTCGTCCCAGGCTTGAGCGAGCAGCGTGGCATTCGGGAACAGGGCGACCTGCTGGCCACCGACGAACTCACTGCCACGGACTCCGGTAGGCCCATCACTGAAGATCATCGGGCGTAACCCGATCACATCATTGCCGTGCAGGGAGAACGCTGCGGCGCCGGTCAGCAACTCGACCTTGGCTTCAAGATCGAGTTCGCGTACCGCTTGGTCGACCACTTGGTCAACCGTCCGAGCTGAGGCGTCGTGGCCTTGCGACATCGGCTCTCCTTCGTTCTGGTTCAAACTCATCATCGACGAAGCTCCGGTGAGCCGCGCTCGAATCCCTGTCTGAGCTGGATCCGGGCTACGTCGATCCGCTCGATGTCCCCCCACCGGACCAGAAAGGAGTCGCGGTGCCGCCAGCGCACCAGTGCTGCAATCGGCCAGGGCGACCGGACACCGGAACGCTCGAAGCCTAGTTCGGAGGAGCGGGCGTGCGGGCTCACGATGAGCCCGTAGAGCCGGGCGGGCTGACCAATCGAGGAGGCGTCGAAGCTGAACCGCACATCGCTCACAAAACCGAGGAAATCGGGGCCATACACCCGCGCACGAAGCAGATCGGTAATGATCACGACCCGCCTCGCTCATTGCCCTGCTGGCTCTCCTCATTCTTAGGAGTGTGGCGGCCGCCGGGAATGTGCCCGATGACGTGATCGCGCACCCAGCGTTCAGTCCAGGAAAGATCCTGGGTGTCCCGGCCGACCGAAAGCTTGATCACCACACCGACCTCACGAACCGCGACCCACGGTGTACGCACCAGACGGGACTCCGGTGGCCGTCCGCCAAAGATCCGGGTAGCCAGCGCCGGCCCGCTGAGCAGCGCGGTGATCACCGGCGGCGACATGTCTTGTGGAATTTCCTGACCCGTCGGGATCTCAGACAGCTCAAGATCATCTACTACCGCGACGGGTACTCCGTGTACGTCGAGCACCTGCCGGTCGAGAAGATGCAGATGCGCGTCCAGCCAACGAGGCCGTTGATTATCGCCGTCGACAGTCATTGTCCAGCTCCAGTAATGATCATGAGTGGAATGGCGGCAAGCGCTGCAGCCAGAATGATCACCAGGTAGACCATGGCTACGGCATTCAGTACACGACCATTGACATGCTTACCCATGTACTCAGGATCGTTGGCCACGATCAAGATCGGGAGGTAAGTCAGTGGCAGCGCCACAGCGGAGAAGACGACCGAAAACTCTGTTACCTGGATGGGGTCGACACCAGTCATCAATGTGCCGATACCGACCAGCAAACAGATGATCATCAGCAGGTGAAAGCGCGCCGCCTGCGCCGGTGGCCGGAACTTGCCCCAAGGCCATCCCAGGAATTGCGCAATGGTGTAGCCAGCCGACAGCGTCGTCTCCAGCGCGGCGCCGGCAGTCGCGGCCACAACACCGAGAATGATGAAGGCCAGCAACAACTTCCCGCCGGCCATGGCGACGGGAAGCATGACCTGGGAGAGCGCTGTCACGCCAATGAGTTGCGGCAGAAGTACAACCGCGGCGCAGCCCGCAATTGCAAGCGAGAGCAACCCGCCCAGCGGAAAGCCCACCACGACATTGGCTCGAGACTCGGAGAGGTCCTTCGTCGTCCAGCCTTCCTCAACGGCACCCGAGGAGAAGAAGAAAACCTCGTACGGGGTCATGGCGGCGCCGAACAGTGCGACGGCATAGAACCAGTACGTCGTTGCCTTCTCCGTACCCGTAGATACGCCTTGCACAACCTGGCGGCCGAGCTCGCTCCAGTCCGGGCCTAGTAGGAAGAGACCGACCGCAAAACCAATGAGGCAAAGCCCGACCAGGCCTGCGACATTCTCCATGATCTTGAACTTGACCCGCCAGATGACGAGCCAGATGGCGATCGCCGCAAACGGTACCCACAGCAGGTAATCGACACTGCTGACCAGCTGTAAAGCCAGGGCAACGCCACCAATCTCCGCGGTAAGGGTCATCAAGTTGATCAAGAACG
>DATLQC010000134.1:0-43780 GCA_035535395.1 Propionibacteriaceae bacterium
GCTGCCGTTGACTCCCCACACGAGGCGGCCATACGTTCGAACTTTCGTTTGCCCATCGCGAGCACGGCTCTCGGTTCGTCATTTGGTACTCCGTGGACGATCCTGAGCCAGGGAAACAGATATGCCGACGACGATCATCAATTTGAAAGTTAAAACAGTTGAGGAGAAGGCCGCCACCCCACAGAACAACCAGCTGGGCAACATGATCGCCTCCAGCGACGACATCACCGAAATCAACGGTGATCCCAGCCTCAAAGGCCAACACTCAGGTTTCTATGTCCGTGTCCGCAGGCCGGATTACTGGCTCTGTGAAGCCGGATACATCTTGCCGGGAATCCCAGGCACGCCCTTCCCGAACGGCGGTCAACTCCAGACCCGAGGGCTCCTCAAACTTTCCAGTCTGGTGAATACAGTCGCGATCATCGGAGGGACCGACGATTACCGGTGTGCTTCAGGTCAGGTCAACATCGACGGGAACAACTTCGAGCTGGCAATCGAAACTCCGTGAGACGCGGCCGACCCGACAGAGATACGGGACCAGCGTCGCCACTCCAGATGTTCACGCTGTACTGGCATGCACGCCAGGTACAGCCTCAAATCGGTTTCCACAGATTGGCCTCCTGGAGGTTACGCCGCGCGGCTGATCCGTCAGTCTGGTGAGCGCCCAGATAACTGCGCTCAGATTGCCTAGGAGGCTTGCATGCCAACTGCCACAGCACCGTCGAAACGGCCCAGCGTTTCCTGGCTGATCGAGAGCCGGCCGCCGAGCCTGACCTGGGCACGACCGTCACCTCTGCAATGCAACCAGCCGCAGCTGGACTTGACTGATCAAGAACCCGTCTATGCGGAAGCGGCAGCGGCCAAGGATCGGGGCGTCCGGATGAGTGCGGTCAAGGCGCGCTGGGCGGCACGACCGCGAGCTGGGTTACCTGATGCCCAGGAGTGGAGCGCCAAGCTGGCGTTAGCGATCATTCAGGCGCTGACAGGCCAGCGCCCGGCTGCCCAGCTCAACCGTTGGGTCGTCGATGAAGTTCTCGCCGCAATCAGCATGTCCCGGCGCCGCACCATGAGGGTCCGTGGGCAGATCGCGGTACCCTCGGCGCTCCGCTCGGTTCGGATCCAGCATCCCAGCCGGGAGGTTGCCGAGGTAGCGGCGCACGTCGTGATCGGCAAGCGATCGGCTGCCATGGCCTTCCGGTTAGAGGCGTTGGGAGATCGCTGGCTGTGCACAGCCTTGGAGCTTGGCGCTCGCTGGAACGCCGTTATGCGCTAGGCGACAAGCGAAGACTGAATTGAGTAGTGTCCCGCGTGGTAGGTATGGCGGCCAAACTCGACGAACTGACCAAGATCGTCGTACGCGAGGCGGTCGACTGTCAGGCAGGCCGCTGGCGTCTCCTCATCCAGCAGCTCCGCTTCTTCCTCAGTCATCAGCCTGGCTGAGATCTGCTGATGAGCGATCTTGAGATTGACACCGCGCGCGCGGAGACAGGCGTAAAGACCCTTACTCTGCAGGTCGGGCTCGATGATCTCAAAACGAATGGGCAGGTAGTTCGTCAAGATGCCGAGCGGCACATCATCGGCCAGCCGAAGCCTTCTGATCTTGACAAATTCGGTCTCGGAAACGCCCGCTGCCTCGATGGCGTCCTGAACGTCTTGATCCACGGTGCCGGCGGAGAATTCCAGCAGCCGCGTACTCGGGATCTTGCCAGCTTTGATGATGTCCTCGTTGAGGCTGCTGAGTGCTTCGGTCCGACGGAACTGGGCCCGTACGACCTGAGTGCCAACCCCTCGTTTGCGCACCAGCAGTCCCTTATTGACTAACTCTTGGATGGCCTGCCGGGCGGTGGGTCGGGAAAGGCCGAGCCGGCTGGTGAGAGACAGCTCGTTCTCGAGGCGATCACCGGGCGCAAGCACACCGGTATTGATCGCGTTCTCGATGGACTGGGCCAGCTGGTAGTAGAGCGGGACGGGGGAGTTGCGCTCTAGAGTGATATCGAGCTCGCGCACCGACGGCGCTTCTGTCATGGACGAAGCATATAGAGCGAAACGTCATTTTGTCAGAACAAATTCATCGAGTGACAGTCAGCCAACGTCGGGTCCGGGCCGATTCGGCCATCGCCTCGATGATCTCGGCTGCTTTCAGTGCGTCCTGCACGGTTGCTCCATGTGGTTCACCCGCCGCAATCGATTGCACGAGGTGATAGGCCTCAACGACCTTGAGATCGTCATAACCCATGGCAATCCCTGATGCGGGCTGGAATTGTGCGAACTCACCGTCACCAGGTGTGACGTATCGAGTCGAGAACGAGGCGTTCTGATAATCCTGATCAAGACAAAGCTGCAGCTCGCCCATCCGCCGAAAGTCCCATGAAAGCGCCCCTCGATCACCGTGGACCTCGATGCCGTACGTGCACTGCTCGCCAACCGAGGCTCGGCTGGACTCTAGAATTCCGCGGGCGCCGCCCTCAAAGCGCAACAAGGCGCTGATGTAGTCCTCGTTTTCAACCTCTTCCAGCGGGCCGCCCGCCCCGCGGGAGAAGTGGGACGCGGCCATACTGGCCTGCGGACGCTGGGCGACAAAGATGGCATCGTCGCATACCAGCTCGGTGATCTCGCCGACGAGGTAACGGCCGATGTCAACGCCGTGGCTTGCCAGGTCGCCGAGTACGCCCGAGCCGGACCACTCGGTCTTGAACCGCCAGGTCAAGGCGCCTTCGGGATGCGCCGCATAATCTGCCAGCAGGCGAATCAGGACGTGATTGATTCGGCCAAGCCGGCCGTCAGCGATTAGCCGCCGCGCCAACTCGACTGCCGGTGCGTTGCGATAGTTGAAACCGGCAGCCGATTGCACGCCGCTGGCGCGCACCGCATCGCCGATCGCCCGGGTTTCAGCGGCATTGCGCCCGGCCGGCTTCTCTACCCACAGATGCCTACCGCTCTGGGCCGCTGCCACAGCAACGTCGCGATGGATGAAATTGGGACCGGTCACGCTTACTGCATCGATGTCCTCGCGCGCAATAAGGTCACGCCAGTCCGCATACGCATCCTCGAACCCAAAAGTGTTGACAGCGGTCCTCAGTCTTTCGTCACCGGCATTGTCAGCAACAGCAATAAGAACTGGCCGCAGGGGAGACTCAGGGTAGTGCTGGAGCAACCTGGTGTATGCGCGAGCATGCACCTGGCCCATCCAGCCCCAGCCAACGATGCCGACGCGTAGCAAAGGCAACCCTTCGCTGGTGCGGTCGTTCACTAGTCCAGTCATTGGTTGGCTAGGGCACTCCTTTCTAGGGAGAGAACAGCAGGAGCAGCCCTGCACAGGTATAACCGATCATCACCAGCAGCAGCGGCAACTGTCCGCGAATTGCGCGATCCGGCGGCAGCAGCGCAACGGATTTCTCGTGTGCACACACAATGCCGAGGACATGCCCGCCAACAATGGCACACAGTTGCGTCATGGCAATCGCGGTCGGATGGTTGAAGATCCCGGAGTTCACTCCCATCTCGGCCGATCCGAAGGCATTCCACCCGCGGCCCAACGGGTCCGAGAAATTGATCGCGGTCCGCTGACCCTCCACGATGAGCAGCGTCGCGTAGTGGGCCACCACGTAGCCCAGCACGATAGGCAACAGCGAACCCACCATGAGTCGCGGGTACACCGTCGGGGGCCGGTCGCCATAGCGACCCATCCAGGCAGCCGCAAGGCTGAAGCTGACGAAAACGATGATGATCATTGCCAGCAGACCACCGGTTCCCCAAACAACGGTGGGCACAGCGGAGTTTTGCACGGTTTGAATCCACCACGTGGTGTTGGTGAAGCTGTCGAATGCCGTACTGCCCAGCAGCGCCGCTACTACAGCCGTTGCGCCTGGCGGAGCGTGCCAGGCATTCAGGCCAGCCAACGGATTGACAAGTCTCAGCTCATCACCGACCCGCCGCCAGATCGACATCTGGGCGATGGTGCTCGCGTACACCTCGAACGGATCTGTTGCGCCGATCCAGCGCTGGCCGAACACGATGGCACCCAGGATCAAGATCACCAACCAAGCCAGCGCCCACAGCCGGAGTACCGCCAAGGTGGTGCGATCCGGTTGCACCAGTTCAAGCCAACCGAATCCAAACAGGCCAACGGCCGCCGGCCAAACGCCAACCCCAGCCGGCAAGGTGACCAGGCCCTGTTGCGGGTCAATACGCGCTACCGCACAGAGCCCGCGATGGATGGTCCGTAACGGGTTGGTGGCGCGCCAGAACTGGCCCAGCAGCAGCGAAATGGGCACCAGGCCGACCCACATCCAGACGAAGACAAAGCCGAAGATCGGATTGGTCAACAGATCCTGACCGACCATCATCGCAAGGCCCGCCCAGGCGTACGTGGCAAGCACCAACGCCCGAGCGATCAGCGTGACGACCGGATTGTCGACTACTACGGTGAGCCCACGCACGGGTCGTCCACCGACGCGTTCGAAGCGTGGCTGCCGCCAGGCAAAGATCAAGATCGCAAAGGAGATCACCAGCGCCAGCACAGCACCGATCACCACCAATGAGAACGGCAGCGGCAGATCACGCCGCGAGGCGATCCCGTGCAGTGGTATCAGCATGAAGCGACTAGGCGGGGGCTAGCGCGCGTTCAAGATCACGATGATCTTCTCAAGATGGTGCGACTCGACTTCGAAGCTCCCCGGACTGTCGAGAGTGAACGATCCCTTGGCCGGCGTACCCGCCGGCACCGGCAGCTCATAACCCTCCCCACCAATGTGAGCATGAATCTCATCGTCGGTGTCGCTTGTCACGTTCAAGATCACCTTCTGGCCCACTCGGACATTGATCTTTTCACCGTTAGGAGTGGTCTTTCCCTTGGAGATGACGATATTGACGGTGAGTGCGTAGTCCGGGTTCAGCGATGGTGGGCTGGGTGGCACTGATGTTGGTGATGCAGCCGGCGAGGGCGATTCCGCCGGACTGCTGACCGCCGTTGAGCTGGCATTAGGCTGAGGTTCCGCCGTGCTCGTGCACCCGCTAAGTAGCAGCCCAACGACGACGGCTCCGCATATCAGGGCACCATGCGTCCTACGGGTGCCTATGTTCATTCGTTCCAGCCTCTCTCAGTGCACCGTGATCAACCAGCGAGTCCAAGGAGGGTGACAGCGCCCTATGTCCGCGAGCTGCATCGCCACGAGTCCACCCAATCCTGTACGAAGCTGGTGCGAACCAGGTTCCCTGCCCTGCCCGCCTTTGCCAACGGAGCCCGGCAATGGCGGTAGTACCGTAATGGCTCCAGGAATTCCAGGCAGGAAGGGCTCGCATGCCGCGACGGCTTACGCCCCTCGAGGTCTCGTTGCTGGCCCTGGACACCGCACACACGCCCGGCCATGTCGGTACCGTCGACATCTTCGACGCCGGTCCAGAGGGCTTTGACTACGAGCGGCTGATCGCGCTCATCCGGGAGCGGATCGCTTTCGTGCCGCGGTATCGGCAGCGGGTGCGCGGCATTCCCGCGCAACTTGCCGGACCGGTCTGGGTCGATGATGAGAACTTTGACCTCACGTTTCACGTCCGCCGCTCGGCGCTGCCGCACCCTGGCAGCCTCACCCAGCTGCGGGAGTTCGTCGGCCGGGTGCTCGCCCGCCGGCTCGACCGATCGCGACCGTTGTGGGAGATGTACCTGGTCGAAGGTTTGGAGGACAACCGGTTCGCGCTGGTTGCCAAGTCCCATCTGTGCCTGGTGGATGGAATTGACAACGTTGAGATTGGCCAGGTGTTGCTGGACTCCACGGCTTCCCCACATGCAGTTCCGGGTGCTGGGGCGGAGGTCACCTCGTGGGATCCGGTGCCGGAGCCGTCGTCGTTGGAGTTACTTGCTGGAGCGCTGTTGGAAAATGCCCAGGATCCCGCGATGGCACTGCAAAACGTGCGCGGTGCGCTGGCTAGCGCGCTCGGTATCGCGGTTGCCGTCGGCGAGGCGGTCGGGGGTATAAGTGGTGCGCTCGGGGAGCTCGCAGCTGATGCCCTGCTTGGGCAACGCCGCTCCGCCGACTCGCCGTTGGCCGGCGTAGTCTCCGAGCAGCGGCGGTTCGCCACCGTGGCCGCCTCACTCAGCGATTTAAGGGCGGTCCGCCAGGAACACCACCACACAATCAATGACGTCGTGTTGGCCATGATCTCCGGTGGACTGCGGTCGTGGCTGCTGACCCGAGGCGAGTCGATTCGCTCGGGAAGCTCACTGATCGCGCTGGTGCCGATGAGCGTCATCGAGGAGGATGGCGAGCCAACTTCCTTGGGCAGCCAGGTCGCGCCACATCTGCAAAGTTTGCCGATCGGCGAGCCCAACCCGCTGATGCGGCTGCACCAGGTCGCCTATGACACTCAAGCGCACAAGGACTCCGGGCGCGCCGTGGCGGCTCGATCCCTTGCCGACATCGCTGGCTTTGCGCCCACGACCCTGCATGCGCTCGGCGTACGGACCTCCACCGAAGTGGTACGCAAACAGCACGATCTGGTGATCACGAACGTCCCGGGGCCACAACTACCGCTTTTCGCCGCGGGTGCCCGGCTGGTCGCAAGCTATCCGGTCCTGCCACTGTCATTCGGCCACTTGCTCGCCATCGGGGTTACCTCCTATAACGGTGAGATCTTCCTGGGGCTCAACGCCGACCGGGACGCCGTCCGCGATCTTGACGTGCTCGCCCAATGCCTGCGCGACACCCTTGAAGAGCTGCTGGACACCACCGTTCGTGCGACGACCGTGCGTCAGCCCACTCGCAAGGCGCCCGCCGCAGCTCGCCGCGTGGCTGCTCAGAAGGCTGCAGCGCGACAGGACGCGGCTCGCAAAGCGACTGCGCAGAAACGCTCAGCCGTACGCAACCTGGTGTCCCGGGCAGCCGAACCGGACAACCCGCCAGCAGCACCTCCGCCAACCAAGAGCACAGCCAAGAGCACAGCCAAGGGCAGAGCCAAGAGCACAGCCAGAAGCGCAGCCAAGGGCACGGCCAAGAGCACAGCCAAGGGCACGGTCAAGAGCACAGCCAAGGGCACGGCCAAGAGCACAGCCAAAAGCACAGCCAAAAGCACAGCCAAGGCCGCCAAGGTGCGCCAGAGCTCAGACAAATCCCGGCAGCTTGCTCCCCAGAAGACGGCCAGGAAGAAGCCTCCGCCCGCGAAGGCAGTCCCGGAGGAACCGTCTGCCCAAGATGGTCCCAACCGCTAATGGCTCAAATGATCTTCCTTCCGATGACCCGGGATGAGGCGCAGGCACTTCGCTCGGGCACTTCGGCGAACCACTATCAGGGATGCGCGGCAACGCCCAGCTTGGCTGCTTCTCTGGAAGCCGACACGGTCATAGAGGAGGTCGAGTACGTCGCTCTCAACCATGCCGGCGTGCTCGCGCTGGTGCGCAAGCCGAATGGGCCGCGACTGGTGGTGGCAGCGGAGGTACAGAAAGAACAGATCAAAGATCTTGGTCGGCCAGATGGGGAGGTTGAGGTTCGCGGTCTGGCTTGGGCTCAAGTGCGGGCGCTGTTCGCAGACGAACCAGACGCATTGGAGGCGGTCGCGCTCGCTAGGGAGGCTGTCGCGGGGCGGGGCTCGGCGGAAGAGGGCCTGGCGACGGCATTGGCCGCACCAGAGGTGACGGTAGTGCTGGACCGCTACGACTTGTTGTGGTTTGCCCCCGCAGAGTTTGATCAGCTGTGAGCGCTGAGGCGCTCCGCCCGAGTCCAACCGCGTACAGCGCAGACTGTCAGCCGCATCAGGCAAACTAGGGGCATGCCTCGCTCAATATGGAAAGGCGCAATCTCGTTCGGCCTGGTCACGATCCCGGTGAAGCTCTTCTCGGCCACCGAGGAAAAGGACATCAGTTTTCGCCAGGTGCACCCCGAAGATGGCGGCCGGATCAAGTACAAGCGTGTCTGCGAGAAGTGCGGAAAAGAGATCCCCTATGCCGAGATCGCCAAGGGCTATGAGATGCCGGACGGTCGCATGGTGATCTTGTCCCCTGAGGACTTCGATTCGCTCCCACTGGCGACCACCAAGGCGGTCGAGGTCGTCCAGTTCGTGGCCGAGGAGGACGTCGATCCCACTTATTTCAACAAGACCTATTTCCTCCAGGCCGACGGTCCAGGCATCAAGCCCTATGTGCTGCTGCGCGATGCCTTGATCAAGAGTGGCCAGAGTGCGGTGGTCAAGGTTGCTCTGCGCTCTCGTGAAGCGTTAGCGCTGATCCGCCCAAAGGACGGCGTACTCCTGATGCACACCATGCTGTGGCCCGATGAGCTTCGGGACGGCTCCTTTGCCGCACCACCATCCGACGTCACCGTGTCCGATGCCGAGGTCACCATGGCTCAATCCTTCATCGACGCGCTGGCCGGCGACTTCAACCCTGAAGACTTCACCGATTCTTATCGTGAGGCTCTAGAAATCTTAGTGCAGAGCAAGGCCGAAGGCGTGCCGCTCGAAGAAGAGCCGGAAGCGCCAAAAGAGGCCGAAGTCGTCGACTTGGTCGCTGCGTTGCGCGCCTCAGTTGAGGCTGCGAAGAAGCGCCGGGAAGAGGCTGAGACCGCCAAGGCTATGTAGCGGCCGGATTCCCAAGCGCGATCCTCTGCGAGCGGTAGCGAGCAAATTGAATACGAGTAGCGTGGCTTTGTGGATGCCGTGGCAAATGTGCCCGTGCCAGTCAACGAAGCCGTACTTGGCTACGCTCCGGGTTCGAAGGAACGGGCAGGAATCGAATCAGCGCTCGAGCAGATGGCCGGCGAAGATCCAATCGAGCTGACCGCAACCATTGATGGAGTAAGCAAACCGGCATCCGGGAATGCCTTCGAGGTCAGGATGCCATCCGACCACAACCACATACTCGGGCGGGCGGCGAATGCGACCCGATCTGATGCGACCGAAGCCATCGAGGCGGCACTGGCCGCCGCTCCTGGATGGGCGGAGCTGGGCTTCGAGCAGCGCGCAGCGGTATTCCTGCGCGCTGCTGATCTGCTCGCCGGATCATGGCGTGACACATTGAACGCCGCCACCATGCTCGGCCAGGGAAAGACTGTGCAGCAGGCCGAAATCGACGCCGCTTGCGAGCTGATCGACTTCTGGCGATTCAATGTTGCGTTCGCCCGACGGATCTTCGACGATCAGCCGATCTCATCGCCAGGAGTGTGGAACAAGGCCGACTATCGGCCGCTCGAGGGGTTCGTATATGCCATAACTCCGTTCAACTTCACCTCGATTGCCGGCAACCTGCCAACCGCACCGGCATTGATGGGAAACGTAGTCATCTGGAAGCCGAGCCCGACTCAGCAGTACGCCGCCCACTTCACCATGCGGCTCTTGGAAGCGGCTGGGCTGCCGCCCGGAGTGATCAACATGCTGCCCGGGGATGGTCTTGAGGTTTCCGAAGTAGCCCTACAGCATCCCGATCTTGCCGGCATTCATTTCACCGGTTCCACAAAGACCTTCCAGCACCTATGGCAAACCGTCGGCTCCAATATCAGCGGCTATCGGTGCTATCCACGGGTGGTGGGGGAGACCGGCGGCAAGGACTTCATCATTGCCCACCCCAGTGCTAACCCCGATGTGCTCTGCACAGCGCTCATCCGAGGCGCTTTCGAGTACTCCGGGCAGAAGTGCTCGGCTGCCTCTCGGGCGTACATCGCCCGCAGCGTCTGGGATCGAATGGGAGACGAGCTGATCGACGCCACTGAGGAGCTGACGGTAGGTGACGTACGCGACTGGTCCAACTTCACGTCTGCCGTCATTGATCAACGCGCTTTCACCAAGCATGTCGAGGCGATCGACCGGGCGCGCGGCTCCGCCGATGCGAAGATCGTCGCTGGCGGAGTAACCGACGATCGGGAGGGTTGGTACGTCCGGCCAACCTTGATCATCTCTGACGATCCCAAGAACGACATCTTTGTGACCGAGTATTTCGGTCCAATACTTGGCATCTACGTCTTCGATGACGCCGACTTCGAGGTCACGCTCGACGAGGTTGATCAATCGGCTCCCTACGGTCTGACAGGGGCAATCATCGGCGATGATCGCGTGGCGCTTGATCTTGCTAGCCGTCGGCTTCGGTTCGCGGCTGGAAACTTCTATCTCAATGACAAGCCCACGGGCGCAGTCGTCGGTCAGCAGCCGTTCGGCGGATCCCGGGCTTCCGGTACCAATGACAAGGCCGGCTCGATGTGGAACCTGATCCGCTGGACCAGTCCGCGCTCCATCAAGGAGACTTTCGTTCCACCCACCGACTACCGCTATCCCTACATGAGTTAACGATCGGAGATTCCATCAGCGCCGGCGTCGGCGATCGCGTTCGGCGGAGATTCGCCGGCGCAAGCGAGCGTTGTCCGCCTCCAGCCGCAAGACCATCGCGATCCCCGCGAGGTTGAGGCCTTCGTCCAGCAGCGCGGCTATCTGCCGCAGCCGCTCAATGTCCTTCACGCTGTAGAGCCGTGTGCCGCCTGGAGTCCGTTGCGGATCAACGAGTCCGGCCTTCTCGTACGCCCGCAAGTTCTGCACTCCGGTGCCCACCATGTCGGCGGCGACCGAGATACCAAACACGCCCGCGACCGGGTCGTACGGATCGGCCATCGCGAGCTCCTCAGAAATTTGTGACTTCAGGCTTGCATCATACCTCTGAGAGAGTTAATCTATAGCCGCCATCATAGGTTAGTGATGGTGAGAATGACCGATTGCATCGACATACGTGACGACTATGGAGGTGAAATCGACAATGTTGATGCGCACCGATCCCTTCCGCGAGCTGGACCGGCTCACCCAGCAAGTCTTTGGCACAGTTGCTCGTCCCGCCCTGATGCCGATGGACGCATGGCGCGACGGAGACACGTTCCACATTGAGTTCGATCTGCCCGGCGTCAGGGCAGACTCCATTGATCTCGACGTTGAGCGGAACGTGCTCACGGTACGCGCCGACCGGCCATCTCGTGACGGCAACGTCGAGCTGATTGCCAGCGAGCGTCCGAGCGGGGTATTCAGCCGCCAGCTGATCTTGGGCGACAACGTGGATCTGGACAATATCTCGGCGAGCTATCACGATGGCGTGCTTGCTCTCGAGGTACCGGTTGCGGAGAAGGCGAAGCCGCGCAAGATTGCGGTCGAAGGCTCCAACGGCCAGCAGCGCACTATCGAGGCCTGACCGGACCGGCAAGCAGGCCGACTGGACTCGACCGGGCGCCAAGGGGTTATGGTTTGGTCCCGCTACAACCTGCCGCGGGATTGGTGATCAAGCGTTCTTGATCCTTGGCGGCCGGCCGATCCGGCCGGCCTTCGCGCTGCAACCGATCCCGGCGGCCGGCCGGCCGTCTTTCCGCATCAAGGCCGCATGTGAAGCCCAAATCACCGATTTCGTACGTACTTAAGGCCTTGATGCGGAGAAACGCCTTGAAGATCTGGCGTTCAAGCCTCTTCGCTCTCACGTGGCAAAGCGCTTCGCGCCAGCCACCGATCACCAACCTCTTGCTGCGTCCGGTACGCCGCCATGACCGCAGGCGCCGCGGCCTCCTCCAGCTTCCTTCCCAACAGGGGGATCGCGACCTTCAGATCGCCTCGGACGTCCACAACGCTGCCGCGACCTCCAGGTGAGAGCCGTATTCCACCCTTGAAGGTGACCGGCTGGCCCAGCACAGTCATCGTGACAGTGCCGCTGCGTGAGCCATCCGGCGCCAGCTCGCCCCAGACGATTTCATCGTTGACGGTCAGCCGTGGGCCGGTGAATCGAGCCGCTGACTCTGGTGCCGGCATGGTCCGTGATGTCTGCGTCGTCGAACCTGCGGTCGTGACGTTGTAGCTGATCGAGTCGCTGGCCTCGCAGACCTCTTCCAAATAACGCTGGTCGGTCATCATGGCGTAGACCTCAGCGGGCGGGGCAGCAAAGTCGAGGTGGCTAGAAATGTCCATGGCTTTTCGCGATCCTCCTGTACGGCTCGGGCGGCTATGCAAACTTCCCACTGATTGCGAGCGTTGGCATCGCGCGAGCGATCACCAAACTGGGGCTAATGTCGAAGGTAGCCGCACAACACGTTTTTGTGAGTGTCTTAGACAGGCTCAGGGCACATCGGGGTGCGACGGCGTGGATCGGATGGTAGACGTGACAACTTTCGAGGTGGAGCTCGAGCAGGAAAAGACCGAGAAGATCGCTCAGGTAGCCGCTCGTGGAGCGAGCATCGCCGCAGAGTTCGGTCATGATCCGGACGCGGTACAGGTCTTCCTCCGGCACTACTTCCGCCACGTCGACGCCGTAGACGTCGACGAGCGCAGCGTGGCAAATCTGCTCGGCCTCGTCGAAAGCCACTACCGAGCGGCCATGTACCGGCCGCCAGCCCGGGCCGTGATCAGCATTCGCACACCCAACCAGTCCGACGACGGCTGGACCGCCGGCGGCGTGACTGTGGTGCAGATCGTCACCGACGATCGGCCCTTCCTGGTTGATTCGGTCACCATGGAGGTGTTGCGGCAGGGCTGGAGCATGCGCGAGGTGTTCCATCCGCAATTCCTCGTGCGGCGTGACCTTGAGGGAAATCTTCGCGGCATCGTACGGACCAGTGAGGCTGAGCACGATCCAGCAGTCATACCTGAGTCCTGGATGCACCTGGAGATCCTCCCGCCTGCCAACGCCGACGGTCGTGAGTCGCTGATAGCCGATCTAGAACACGGGCTGCTGGAGGTGCTGCGACTCGTCGAGGAGGCGGTCCAGGACTGGCAGAAGATGATCACTAGGTCCGAAGAAACCATTGAGCTGTTGAAGGACCCGGCGTTGGTTCACGGCCATGCGGAGCAGGCGGCACTTGCGTGCGAGCTGCTCGGCTGGCTCAATGCCAATCACTTCACTTTCCTGGGCTACCGCGAGTACGAGGTGCTCAGTGCTGATTCCGGTATCCATTTCAAAGTTCGTCCCGGGACTGGCCTCGGAATCTTACGGGCCGATCAAGATCCTCCGGGCACCTTCCATGCGGCGCCGCTACCAGGAGTCGAGCCCGAGTTGATGATCATCACCAAGGACAACCAAAAGTCCCGGGTACACCGGCCGGCCTATCTGGACTACATCGCCTTTCGGGTCTTCAATACAGCGGGACGCGTTGTCGGTGAGCGCCGGTTTCTCGGATTGTTCTCGTCCTCGGCGTACTCAGAAAGTGTCGCCCGGGTGCCGGTGCTTCGTCAGAAGGCCGCTGCCGTCATCGAGCTTTCCGGTTACAGCGAACACAGTCATGGCGGCAAGGCCATCATGGATGTGCTGGAAACCTATCCGCGCGATGAGCTGTTCCAGACTCCAGTGCCTGAGCTGGCCGCCATCGTGGAAAAGGTCGCTCACCTCAAGCAGCGCCGGCAGGTCCGGATGTTTGTACGCCGCGACCCATACGGGCGCTATATCTCCTGCCTGATCTATTTGCCGCGTGACCGCTACACCACCTCGACACGCCGGCGAATGGAGGAGAACCTGCTGCGTGCTCTTGGTGGCACCTCGATCGAGTACACGGCGCGCGTCACTGAATCAGTGCTAGCCAGACTCCACTTCGTGGTCCGGATGCCCGTTGGCGAGGCTATGGGTGAGGTCGACGTGCGCTCGCTGGAGCGGGAGCTGACGCTGGCGACTCGCTCCTGGGATGACGAGTTCGCCGATCTAGTCATCGACCTGGACAACGCCGATCGACTGGCGACGTTGGCGCGCGTGCTGCCTGAGGGCTACAAGGAGGACTACATCCCGCGGCAGGCGGTCCAGGACCTGAGCGCTCTGGTCGCCCTCAAAGGCGAGCACGACATGTCGATGGCAATGTATGTTCCCGACCGCGCCGACGATGAAGCCGAGCTGCGGCTGAAGATCTTTCGGCGGGAGGCATCCCTCTCGCTTTCGAGGATCTTGCCGCATCTGTCGCTGCTGGGAGTCGATGTAATCGACGAGCGGCCGTACGAGATCACCATGGGCAAGGATCAACGAGCGTTCATCTACGACTTCGGGGTACGGGTGCCAGGCGGTGCGGAGGCAGTCCGTAGCCGCTGGACACTCCAAGCCCGCCAGCGGTTCATGGAAGCCTTCTCGGCCTCCTATGTCGGCGACAGCGAATCTGACGGTTACAACGCGCTGGTGATGGGGGCAGACCTCGACTGGCGTGACGTCAGCGTGCTGCGATCGATCGGCCGCTACCTGCGACAGGTCGGTGTCACCTATAGCCAGTCCTATTTCGCCCAGGCGCTGAGCAACAACGTCGACGTTGCCAGACAGCTGGTGCAGCTCTTCCGCACTCGTTTCGATCCTCACACCGGGCTCGACGTCAAGGCCCGGACGGCAGCCAGCAAAGAGCTTGTCGACAAGATCAAGAACGCGCTCAACGACGTGGTCAGCCTCGATCATGATCGAATCCTGCGCTCCTTCCTCGCCGTGATTCAGGCCGTGATCAGAACCAACTTCTATGTTCCGAATCGCCAGGCGATCGCCCTGAAGCTGCTGCCGCGGCAGATTCCGGATACGCCTGAACCGCGTCCGGCCTTTGAGATCTTTGTCTACTCACCGCGGATGGAAGGGGTTCATCTGCGCTACGGGTTGGTGGCCCGCGGCGGGCTGCGGTGGTCGGACCGTGCAGAGGACTTCCGGACCGAGATCCTTGGCTTGGTCAAGGCCCAGATGGTCAAGAACACTGTGATCGTTCCGGTCGGGGCCAAGGGTGGGTTCTATTGCAAGCGCTTGCCTGATCCCCGGGATCGGGAAAGCTGGTTCGCCGAAGGGCTCGCCTGCTACCAGCTCTTCGTGTGCAGCCTGCTCGATGTCACGGACAACATCGTCGACGACGTGGTCGTGCCGCCGGCTGACGTGGTCCGTTATGACGGTGATGATCCATACCTTGTCGTCGCGGCCGACAAGGGCACTGCGACCTTCTCCGACGTCGCCAACAAGCTCTCAATGGATTCCGGCTTCTGGCTCGGTGACGCGTTCGCTTCTGGCGGCTCGGCGGGTTACGACCACAAGGGCATGGGAATTACCGCTCGCGGAGCCTGGGAGTCGGTGCGCCGGCACTTCCGTGAGATGGGTCTCGACCCTCAGACGTCGGACTTCACCTGCGTCGGCGTTGGCGACATGAGCGGTGATGTCTTCGGAAACGGAATGCTGCTCAGCAAGCACATCAAGCTGGTGGCCGCATTCGACCACCGGCATGTTTTCATCGACCCAGAGCCGGACCCTGCCCGCAGCTGGGAGGAACGCGCGCGGCTCTTCGCATTGCCGCGCTCCAGCTGGGCGGACTACGACGCGAATCTGATCTCCGAGGGTGGCGGCGTCTTCCCCAGGGCGCTGAAGTCGATCGCGATCACCGAGCAGATGCGGCGCACTCTCGGCATTGATAAGGCCGTCCAGGCGGTGACGCCGGCCGAGTTAGTCCAGGCCTGTCTGCGGGCGCCGGTGGATCTGCTGTGGAACGGCGGCATCGGGACGTTTGTGAAGGCGGTGACAGAGACTCAGGACGACGTTGGTGATAAGTCAAGTGACGCGCTGCGGGTCGACGGCTGCGAGGTACGGGCCAAGTGTGTTGCCGAGGGCGGCAACCTCGGCTTTACCCAACTCGGCCGGATCGAGTACGCCGAAACTGGCGGCCGCATTAACACCGACTTCATTGACAACTCTGCCGGCGTCGACACATCCGATCATGAAGTCAACATCAAGATCTTGCTGACTGGAGAAGTGGCAGCAGGTCGGCTGTCGCCGGAGGACCGTGATGCCTTGCTGGCCTCCATGACTGACGAAGTTGCCGAGGAAGTGCTCGCCGACAACTATGACCAGAACCTCGCTCTGGCCAATGCCGTCTACCAGGCGCCATCGATGGCCGGAGTTCACGAGGACTGGATGGAACGCCTGGAGGATCGCGGGCTGATCGACCGAGAGATCGAGTTTTTGCCCTCTACCGATGCCATGGAGATGCGGCGAGCAAACCACAAAGGCCTGACATCACCGGAGCTGGCAACGTTGCTCGCCTACACCAAGATCGTTCTCGAGGATGAGCTGTTGGCCTCCGATCTGCCAGACGACCCGTACCTCATGGACCGCTTGATCAATTACTTCCCGAGCGCGATGCGGGAACGCTACGCCGAGCGGATGACCAAGCACCGGCTACATCGGGAGATCATCGCAACCGTCGTAGTGAACCAGTTCGTCAACCAGTCAGGGATTACCTGCTTCCACAGGCTGTCAGGAGAGACCGGAGCCAAGGCGCCGGATGTGATTCGGGCGCAGATCGCTGCGCGTGAGATCTTCGGCGCGGCTGAGCTGGACAAGGCCATCGCCGCGCTTGATCACAAGATCGATGCCGAGATGCAGACGAGGTTGCGGCTGGAAGTACGCACACTCGTCGAGCGGGCCACGCGTTGGTTGATCAACAACCGGCGTCACCCTGTTGATATCGGTGGCGCGGTTCAGGAGTTCTCCGATGGCGCACGGACGGTTCAGCAGGCTTTGCCGAACATCTTGACCGGGCGCGATCTGGAGGCCTTCGAGCAGCGGCTCAAGAGCTATCGGGCCGCGGGCGTACCCGATGAGCTGGCGACCGCGTTCGCGACGCTACCTCGGGCGTATCCAGGACTGACAATCCAGGAGACGGCGGCGCAGTCTGGCGTAGATGTTCTGAAGGTTGCCGAGCTGCACTACACGCTGGGTCAGCGGTTGGGACTCGATCGCTTGCTGGGGCGCATCATCGAACTACCGCGCGAGGATCGGTGGCAGACCATGGCGCGGGCAGCTCTGCGTGACGACCTGCACACGGTGCACGCCCAGCTCACCGCTGAAGTACTCAACTGGAACGGAGCGGCGAGCAAGAGCGCTCGGGATGTGGTGCTTGCCTGGGAGAAGGCGAACGGTGCGGTACCGGAGTCTGTGAGGACCCTGCGCTCTATTACCAGCGGCCACGCCGATCTCGCGCGGATGTCGGTCGGTCTTCGAGTCGTCCGCAGCTTGTTGTCCAGGCTCTAGCAAGCTTCCGGGTGATCGCTCGCGCAATGCCGACGCTCACGATCGTGCAGCGTGATAGGTCTGAGGTATGCGGATCGACCTGCATACGCACTCGTCGGTGTCTGACGGCACGGACACCCCAGCTCAGCTGGTGGCTAAGGCCCGCGACGTAGGGCTCGATGTGGTCGGACTTACCGATCACGACACATTCGACGGGCTCGATGAAGCAGTAGCCGCAGGTGAGCGGTTAGGCGTCCAGGTGGTACGCGGGATGGAGCTCTCATGCTCGCGTCGCAGCAGCAGCGTGCACGTCCTGGCGTACGGCGTTGATCCGGCCAGTCCTGAGCTGGCCGCGGAGATGGCCCTCGTCCGCGATGGTCGGCTGGGTCGGCTCGGTGCTGTGCTTGCGAAATTGGCCGCGCTTGGTGTGCCGGTCAGCGAGGCGGAAGTCATGGCACAGGTGGGCGACAGTCCATCCGTTGGTCGCCCGCACATTGCGGACGCGCTCATCGAGGCAGGCCACGTAGGGGATCGTCAGGAGGCGTTCGACCGCTTCCTGGCCGACGGAGGTCCAGCGCACGTGCCGCGCTACACGATCGAGCTGGAACGTGGGATTGACCTGATTCACCAGGCGGGCGGCCTCGCGGTGGTTGCCCACCCTTGGGGTCGCGGACGTGAGCACCTGCTGCCGCCGAAGGTGCTGCACACTCTGGTCGATGATCATCAGCTGGATGGCATCGAGGTCGATCACCAAGATCATGATGTCGAGACTCGTCGCAAGTTGCATAGGTTGGCCGACAGCCTAGGCCTGCTGGCGACTGGATCCAGCGACTATCACGGCACCGGCAAGCTTAATCATGATCTTGGGTGCAATACCACAGACCCCGAGGTCTTCGATGAGATCCAGCGACGCCTGGCCCGAGCGGATTCGTCCGCCGATCGGCCCTCGCCACCGTTGGACCGATGAACCGAACACGTAATCCCAAGGCAACAGTGGTCGCTGTCGCCAATCAGAAGGGCGGAGTTGCCAAGACCACCACGGTCGCATCCCTGGGCGCAGCCTGGTCGCAACTTGGTCAGCGGGTACTGATCGTCGATCTTGATCCGCAAGCGTGCCTGACCTTCTCGGTTGGTTACGACCCCGAGTCGATCGGCTGCTCGGTGCATCAGGTGTTAGTGGGAGAGGTGGCTGCCTACGACGCTGTGATCGAGACTGAGGAGGGATCAGACTTGCTTCCGGCCACCATCGACTTGGCGATGGCCGAGCAATCGCTGCTTACCCGAACTGGTCGAGAGCGCCTCTTGAAGCTGGCGCTGGACCCGCTGCTCAGGTCATATGACTTCATCGTCATTGACTGTCCGCCGACTCTTGGCATTCTGACCACTGTTGCGTTGACGGCTGCGGACGGTGTTCTCATTCCCCTGCAGTGCGAGACGCTCAGCCATCGCGGTGTCGGTCAGCTCCTGGACACGATCTACGACGTCAAGAAGATCACTAACCGCAAGCTGTCAGTGATCGGAGTGCTTCCCACGCTCTTCGATGGCAGGACTACCCACGGTCGCACCGTGCTGGAACGGATCGGTGATGACTACGGCGTAGCAGTCCTGTCGCCACCGATTCCCAAATCCATCCGGTTTGCGGAGGCGCCGGCGGTGGGTCGAACCGTACTGAGCACCGCCCGGTCAACGAAGGGTGCAGAGGCATACCGCGATCTTGCCGGCCAGCTGCTTTCTCTGCGGCCTAGCTCCTAGCTGGCCGAAGCCCTGACCGTTGCTCGTTCCTCGGCAGTCGATCGTTGCGCGAGCTCGGCATAGAGCTGATCAAGCTGAACGGCCGGCTCTCCGAGCCCATCCAATGCGTCCAGCTGGCGAGCGATCCTTTCCGATCGCCACTCGCAAGCCAGTAGATCCAGGGCAACCCACACCGCCAGGGCGTGGTGGTGCAAGATCGCATCCAGCTGGCGGCGCAGTTCTTCGTCCGCAGGGTCCTGACAGGCCTTCGGGAGCAGATCTCGGAGACCGAAGAAGCGGCGTACCAGCGGTCCACCACGGGGAGCCAGAAAACCAAGCCCCTCGCGAGCCCGGGCACCGCGGACAACCGCCTCGGCCTCGTCCTGCAGGATCACCGCCTCCGCCGCGATGCGACGCAGGGCAGCCCGCGGGTTACTCGGTGGGTCCGCGTGCCCGATCGGGCTCTGTCCGGTCCCGCCAAGCTGCTCGACTGCCGCACCCGCTGCAGGTACGACCTGCCCCGGCTTACGGCGTCGAAAGCCGCGCATGTGCCGACCTTATCTCCTTCAAACCAACGGCTAGGGATGCGGCGCCACCATGACCAGCAGCGACGTGGTCGACAAGATCACGAAGGCGATGCAGAGCTCAGCTCCCATGACAACCGCGAGCGTCGAGATGCCGGCGACTCTTACCGGCCCGTCCGGCTGCAAATGCGACTGTCGAAACGCCGCGCGGGCCGCGTACTTGCGACCCTCGTTGCCCATCAGCAACATCAATCCGAAGATAGTGATCTTGATCAGCAGAACTAATCCATAGCGGGAACTGGCCAGCTGGTAGACGCCACCGGCTATCACCAGAGCGTGCACAGTCCCCGTTACCACCAGGGTCACCACACTCAATTGCGCAACGCGGGAGAACCGCGGGATGAGGCGGTCAAGCTCTTGCACTCTTTCTCCCGGAATCAAGACGGCGGCCAAGGCAACCAGTCCGCCTAGCCATGCGCAGGTTGCCAGTACATGCAGGCCGGTGGCCGCGATCTTGGCAACCTCCCAAGGGCCGCCAATGGCATTGGACTGCGCCACCATCGAGGCGGCGATAACCAGTACCAAGGCGAGCGCCACAGTGCGCCGCCAGCCGACCACTGCACCGCTAATGATGTCCGGTAGGAAGAACATCGCGCCCACCAGAGCGGCGAGCCTGGCCAGCTGAGCGGCGCCCCCTAGTGGGGTGACGATGTCGCCGAGCAGCCGACCTCCAAAGATCAGTTGGATGGCCGGCCCGGCGAGCGTACCGATGATCATGGCGGCGATTCCGGCCAGTGTGAGTACGACCAAGCGGCGGTTTCTCCGACCGTCCGGCCAGACCACGCTCCAGAAGGTCAAGGTGCCGGCGATGAGCACATAACCTGCATAGGTCAGTACCCGGTTGGCTCCAAGGGCAAGGTCGATGAGATCCTGCGTCATCGATCAGGCAGCCATTCGGATGCCCGCTGACTCCCGTCCTTCAACAGGCTCAAGGCGCAGCGGCCACGCTGCATCATTGCTGCCTCGGGAGATCGAACTGGACGACGATCACCGCGCTGCTCCATCGCAGCCTTCCTTTGACACGAAGCTGCGGCGGCTGTCCGACGGAGCATGCCTGCTTGCTCACTGTTGTTCGGACTGGGCATTGGATATTGAGCACGGTGCTACCACTCACCATCATGACGACTGGGAAATTCTTGGAAACGCCTGTGACAAGAGGGCTGATTGCCGTCAGCGCCCTACCGGCACGTGATGGCATGCTGCGTATGGTGATGCCGCCAAGGTGATATCGCAACTCAAACTGTTTTGCTGGTTCGGTCAATGCGAGATCCATTCGGCGGTTGACCCGACCGCCAGGAACAATGACAGGCTGATCTTCAGCACTTATCTGGACTTGAGAGGCAAGCGGCTTTGATTTTGCGAAGCGGTTGCCGGCCAGCGCCAATTTCGGAGGGCCGAGCTGTATTGAAGAAGTAGCATCTGCGAACTGCACAATTTCGGCGATATCAAACGACCCATCCCGCAGCGGGCTGGCCATAAGCAGAATGCCTGGCTCAGTCGTGCCAGGTCCTTTTGGCAGTTTGGATTCTTTCGGTGCTGTCGGGCGAGCAGGTGGCCTGGGTGGAGTGGTGGGCGAAGCCGAGGCGGTAGGGTTTTCCGCGGGCAATACCGTCTTGGTCGCTGCGGGCGCACCGCTCTCGGCTGGTGGGGCGGATCGTGGCAGCTCGGGACCTTCCCGGTAAAAGGTCACGGCTGCGGCACACAGTCCGCCTATCAAGACCAAGCCCAAGGCGCGACGCAGCCCGGCCACACGTGCGTGACCAACCGCGGTCATTTTGCCCACGGCCGCACCCCCGGTCGCAATCGGCTAACGCTTTGTCGGGTACCCGACGGCGCAGCGGTCTGGGGGCCTATATTACGCCTTGGATCTTTTGGTCCGGCTGGGGAAGGAACGACGAGCGAAGGCGGGGGTACTAACGTGATCACCAAGCGTGCTGCGCGATGGTCAAAGCTGGCACTAGCAGCGGCAGGAGTCTTGGCGTTGGCCGGCGCAACAATAAGCCCTAGCTACGCTGCTAATGACACTGAAATCTATATCGTGCAGGGTCTGCCTGGTAAGGACCTCGACGTCGAAATCGACGGCCAATCGGTCGCACAGGATGTTAAGACTGCGGCGGTTGCTGGTCCCTTCAAGGTCAAGCCTGGTAGCCGTATGGTGACCTTCAGCGAGAACGGTAGGAAGGTCCTGGAAAACACCTTCTCCATCAAGGAAGGCTCCAAGGCCGACGTGGTCGCGCATTTGCCCGCTTCCTCAGCAGGCGATCCGCTGGTGACGGTGTACAAGTACGAGGACGTGAAGGTCCCGAAGGGGAAAGCTCAGCTCGTGGTGTCCCACGTCGCGGCTGTGCCACCTGCTGATATCCGGGTGAATGATCAGGTGCTCTTCGCCAACATTGCCAATGGCGAGTCGCTCCAGCTGATGGTGCCTGTTGCGACGTACAAGGTGTCGATCGTGCCGACCGGTGAAACCAAGCCCGTCTTCTTCGGGCCGGTCAGCCTGACGGTCAAGGGCGGCGCGATCAACCGCGTGTATGCGGTGGGTGACCCGGAGAAGAAGACCATGAACGTGGCCGTCCACGTCATCACTGCCAGCACAACGGGGTCCAAGAAGCCATCGGAGGTGAACACTGGAACCGGTGGTCAGGCCGTCGGTGACGGCCCGTCATTGGAGGTGAACCTGGCACGTTGACGCTACCGGCTCTGCAGTCCCGGGCCCGGCGCCCCCAGAGGTGCCGACCGGGACTGCGTCGTTCCATTGTGATTCTGCTCGGCATGCTGATCTTGCTCTGCGGCTGTACTGCCCAGGCAACGTCGGGCACATCGATCTCTGAGGGCGATGCGCCACGCGGTCAGTCTTCTGTTGGCCCAGCACGTCAGGGTCGTCCTGCTACCAGTCAGCGGCTTGAGTTCATTCCCAAGCGACTCACCCTCCCCGGGAAAGCGAGTGCCGAAGTGCTGCCAGCAGCAACAGTCGACGGCGTACTCAAAGTTCCGGAGAGCGTCCAGCACGTTGGCTGGTGGGATGGCAGTGCCCACGCCGGCGAACCCTTTGGCTCGACAGTGATTGCGGGACATGTCGACTCGGCCACAGAGGGCATCGGTTTCTTCGCTCGGCTGCTCAGGGTCAAGGTCGGCGACACGATAACGCTGCGGGCGGACTCGCACAGGCTCAAGTATCGGGTGACGTCGGTGAGGAAGGTGGCGAAAAAAGCATTGGCCACGGACAACCAAGCATTCAAGCAAACTGGGCCGCATCGGCTGGTGCTGATTACCTGCACTGGCAGCTTTCACCGGGACCGCGGCGGCTATGACAGCAATCTTGTAGTGATCGGCAAACCGCTCGGGCTTGCTCGTTAGCGCGTACCCTCCTGGGATGCTGCTCGGCGGAGATCCCGTGGTGATCTCGTCACGGCATCCCGTTCGACAGGGACGCCATTGCGAAGTCGGCGCCGAGTCCTGACGCTCTTCTCAGGCCGCGCAGTCCTCACCGATTTGGAGGGCGCTGCCTCGGAGCTCTGCAAGCGGGCGCGCCCAATCCTGCCCTTGGCTGCAGGGTCAATCCCAAGATCGTGATGGAGGTGCGGTGATGTGGAGTAGGTCTCCTGCGGCTCCTCGAACGGCAGACCTAAGATGTTGTTGATCACCTTCCATCGCGTCAGGTCCACCCAGTCAACGAAGGTGATCGCGACTCCAGAGGCTCCAGCGCGTCCGGTACGGCCGATCCGGTGCACGTAGACCTGATCGTCTTCTGGGCACTCGTAGTTGATCACGTGAGTGACACCCTCGACGTCGAGCCCGCGCGCGGCGACGTCGGTCGCTACCAAGACGTCGATGCGTCCTTCCCGGAAGCGTCGCAAGGCTTTCTCGCGTGCGAACTGGTTGAGGTCGCCATGGATTGACGCCGCCTTGAAACCGCGGTCGACAAGATCATCGGACAATCGCTGCGCTGACCTCTTAGTCCGGCAAAAGATCATCACCCGGCTGCGATTCTCCGCCTGCAGAATGCGGGCCACGATCTCCGGCTTGTCCAGCTCGTGAACTTGATAGACGAACTGAGCGGTGGCCGGCACAATCGTGGTTTCACCAGGGGACTCGGCACGGATGTTGACTGGATGACGCATGTGGCGCCGGGCAAGCGACACGATCGCGGCTGGCATCGTGGCCGAGAAGAGCATCGTCTGACGCAGTTCTGGTGTCTGTGTCAGGATTCGCTCAACATCTGGCAGGAAGCCCAGATCCAACATCTTGTCGGCTTCGTCCAGGACCAGCACCTTGACGTGAGCAAGATCAAGAGCGCCCCGCTCAAGGAGATCGATCAGCCGCCCCGGCGTTCCGACTACCACCTCAACGCCGTCTCTCAGGGCGTTGAGCTGATCTTGGTAGCCGACGCCGCCGTAAACGGTGATCACTCGCGCGTGCCGGCGAGTCGATGCCGTACCAAGATCGGAACTGACCTGGCTGGCCAGCTCCCGGGTCGGTGTCACCACGAGAGCTTGCGGAGCGCCCGGCTTGGCCAGCTGAGCATAGTCGCGTTCACCTGGTACCACGATCCGCTGGAGCAAGGGAATGCCGAAGGCGAGGGTCTTCCCGGTTCCGGTACGCGCCTGACCGATCATGTCGGTCCCAGTCAGGGCAATAGGAATCGCCAATGCCTGGATTCGGAATGGTGATGTGATGCCAACCTGGTTAAGGGCCTGCACTACAGAATCGAGTACGCCGAGCTGGGCGAAAGTGGCGGGCTCGCTTTGGGCCTCAACGCTCGGCTGTATTTGGTTTTCTGGTCTTGCTTCTGTATTCAGAATTCCGCCTCAGTGGAAGGTCAATGGGTAGCAGTATGTGCGGCCCATGCGTGCCGATCAGGATCACGATCGTCGGCGTTACAAACTCGGGACATCTTACTGGCAGCTATGGGTTGTGGAAGAAGTCAGTGCAGCGGGCTGGCCAAAGGCGCGCGAGTGCGGCGGCCTACTTCGTTACGTAGATGCTGAACTGAGTTATGTTCCGCGACTTCCCAAACAAGTCTCTGTGGCTCGCGACGACAGTGACGGTTGCCCTACGACCCCCCATGAGCGCCAGGCGCGAAGCCGGAAATGCGAACATCGTTCGGTGCGACCAGTGCTCGTAGTGATTGGCGGTCTTCCGGCGACCGGGAAGTCGACGATCGCGAGAATCCTCGCCGAGCAGACAAAGATGCCGTACCTGCGTGTCGACCGCATTGAGCAGGCCATCGTCGCCTGGTCCTCGCTATCGCACCCGCTTGGACCCGCCGGCTATGCCGTGGCCTACGAGCTTGCTCGGGAGCAACTAGAGCTGGGTTTGGATGTGATCGTGGAATGCGTCAACCCCATCGCAGTGACTCGCGACTCTTGGCTCAAGACGGCGGCGGAGGCCGGCGCGGCAATTCTGGAAGTCGAGGTTGCCTGCTCCGATGAGTCTGAGCACCGGCGCCGCGTGGAGACTCGTACGTCGGACGTCGAAGGGCTGCTGAAGCCGACGTGGACGGCCGTTTTGGAACGCGAGTACGAGCCGTGGAGCAGGGAGCACCTGGTAGTCGACTCCGCACATCTGTCGGGCGAGAGCGCCGCTCAGCTCCTCACATCCAAGATCGCGTCCGCCAGGGCGGAGAGCAGTTGATCCCTCACCAGAGGACGACGCCTTAGGAATTACTGATGAAACCTGCTAACCAGCCGCTCACCAGATGACCGGCCGGCACTCTGCGCGGCGATCGTCGAACGCTTACGCAATCTGGCAGAGCCACCAGCTCTGTTGCCGGCCGCAATCGTTAACAAGGCCTCGCAATAGTCTGCGACCATGAGCGATGCGTCGCAGCAATCCCAGACTGCCCGGCAGCCGCCTGAGCCCTGGGTTTCGGAGCCGGAGTATCGGCAAGGTGCGATCGACCTGCTTGGCGTCTTGGGGTACGGAGCTCTAGCAGCCTTTGATCGGCTGGCTGAGGACGCACGCCGGGCGCCCTCTGTGGCCGACAAGGTCTACATGGCGTCGCTGGCTGCACTGCAGATCGCGCACTTTGACACGGTACGTGCGCGGCTGGCGGAGCTAGATGCCGACGTGATGTTTGCGATGAAGCCGTTCCACGCTCCATTCAACGAGTTCCACGCGCACACCAAACCGAAGGATTGGCTCGAGGGCCTGGTATTGGCCTACGTCGGCAACGGCTTCGCCGCCGACTTCTACCGGGAGGTTGCGGCGTTTGTCGATGCCGATACCCGCGCTCTGGTACATCAAGTGCTGGCCGACGAGGGTCATGCCGATTTCGTGGTCGAGAAGGTTCGTGCTGCGATCGCTGCTGATCCCCGGGTAGCGGGTCGGTTGGCGCTCTGGGGCCGTCGGCTGGTGGGGGAGGCGCTGAGCCAGGCTCAGCGAGTGGCAGCCAACCGGGACGCTCTCACCCATTTGCTGACCGGGACAGTGGATCGCCCGGGCATGGACCTCGCGGCGATCAGCCGGATGTTCTCAAGACTCGTTGAAAACCACACACGCCGCATGGCGAATCTGGGCCTCCAGGCCTGATATGGAGTCAGCACCAAGTTCGCGAGCGGCGCGATTGCGCGAGCGAATAAGCCAAAACTAGACAGCCCCGAACCCCACATGGCGGGCGTTCTCCTCGCCCAAATCGACGTACGCGATCTTGTGTACAGGTATCAACACCTTGCGTCCGCGCTCGTCAGCGAGCGTGAACACCTTGTCACCGCCGTCGGCAATTGAGCTGAGCAGTTCCTTCTCGATGCTGGCAGCCGACTCGGCGCTCTCCACCACGATCTCTCGATTGACGTGCTGAATGCCGACCTTGACCTCCACTGTTCCTCCTGGTGAGAGCTGACGTGCCGCGGGATGGCACTGGAGTAACCGTGCCACACCGTGAACGCAATACCCTGCGGTGTTCGCGCAGAGCGTTGCAGGAATCGGAACCCTAACCCAGGGCTGTTTTCTCATCCTCCGTGGCAGGTCGAATCACGATCCGGGTCCAGGCGCCGACATAGATCCGATCATCCGTGGCAAGCTCATGCTTGACGCCCACCGGAATCGGATTGCTGGGAATCGGGTCCGTGGCCGCGGCGACAAATGTCCCATTGGCAGAGTCCAGATCCTCCACCCACCAGCGGCTGCCATCGGTGGTCAGCTGGGTCTGACGTCGGCTGACGCCGGAGTCGGATTCGCAGTCGATCTGAGGATGGATGTTCCGGCTCCGAGACGTACGACCTACCAAGATCGACTTCGACCGCAACGGCACAACACCCGGAAGACCGGGGGAGGGCATTGGATCCGGGCTTTGCTGGGCTTCGTACCAGGCCGGATCAATCCAAACCTCCGCAACCCAGTCAAATGCCTCCGGGGCCTGGCTGCCATTGCCAACGGCCGGGGCCAGAGGCTGGGCCGCTGGCGATTGATTGTCAGAGGGTGTACTGGTCGGCGCGGACGCGACCAGTGACCGCGGCATCGTTCCGGTGGTGAAGTCATAGCCGCAGTTCTCACAGAACAAGGCATCGACAGAGTTGTCCGCGCCGCAGTTTGGACAGGCTTGGCGTCCTGGCTGCGGGGTGGCAGTGCTGGCCGCTGAGGCGGTGCTGGCCGAGGTAGGCGCCGGCGGTGCCATCGCAGCGTCGATGGGCCGGCCACACACATCGCAATAGTCCTGAGCCAGGGACGAGTGGCCTGCTGGACAGACGGCGATCATCGGCGGCCACCTGGGATCGGGCGCATGGGCGAGATGGAGGTAAAGATCATGGGTCGCACATTCTCCTGGTCGAGGGGAGCGATCATCCCCTGATCCGGGTCGTCTTGGTGGATGCAGTGTCCAGGGCCATTTCATCGGCCTTGTCCACTGCACGCTTCAGACGCACGGTACCGGTTTCGGAATCCTCGATGTCGACCACCTTGCGCAGTCGAGTGGTCGCTTCCTCATTTTTGGTTTCGGCTGCCAGTTGAACGGCGCGTCCCAGCTTCATGGTGGCGGTCTCCTCGTCACCAGCAGCCTTCGCGGCCAAACCCTCCTGGATCACTTCCGCGAGCTCGGTCTGGCCTGTGTAGTGGGCCACCTCAGGATTGATACGGGTAGTCAGGCCCTCGTCGTCAGACCACTTTGCCTTCACCAGCCCTTGGGCGACTGCCTCGTTGCCGACCGCCAGTTGTACGCGTGCGGCAAGTTGCTCCTGTCCAATGGCTTTCGCGGCGAGCCGCACACTCACGTGATAGTCGCGGGACTCATCGCCCCATGATCCGGTGGGGTATCCGCCGGTGAGCGGATTGACTTCAACACGGCGTGAGGTCAGATCCTCCACAGTCGGCGACACCTGACGCACAAAGAGCACCTGCGCACCCTGCGGCGCCCACACCCGCAGCTGCGCGTCGGCCACCCCCCGGCTCATCGACTGCTGCATGAGTTCGGCAAAGACCTGACCCATCTGGTCCGGCTCCGGGATGATGTCCACACTGCCGAGCAACGCCTGGGCGATGCGGCGTACTTCGGCAACCTGCCAGTCAACGCCTACCCCTCGGCAATCACATTGGAACTTCCCTGTTACGCCCATGATCGCGTTGGTCAGCTGTTCCGGCGTCTCGTTGTGGTTCTCGCCATCGGTCAGCAAGATCGCATGCCGCTGCACGAGCCCCGGCACGGAGTCGAAGAGCCGGCCAGCCAGGGAGAGCCAGGTTCCCATTGCGGTGCCCCCATCGGAGCGGAACTGGCTGATGGACTGATGGGCGGCCTGCCTGGCGTTGCCGTCCATTTGCACCATGCCTCGACCGGCGCGTACCAATGGAAACGCTAGATAAGCCTGGTGAGTGCCAGCGACGACTGCAAACCAGGTGCCGTCAAGGATCTGATCCACCGCGGCTGAAGCTGCCACCTTGGCCGCCTCCAGCTTCGTCCGGCCCATCGAACCTGAAGTGTCGACGATGATGATCTCCCCGGCATCACCAGACCCGGTTTGCCCGGCCGATCCTGCTCCCTGGCAGCTGATTGTGACGATGGCGTTGACGTCGGTGCCGGCTTCTGGCAGGAACTCGTTTTGATACACCTCGGCGGTGAACTCGGCCATGATCAACTTTCCTTTCGCATCCTGGCTGGTCGGTTCAGTATGCACGCCAGATGCGAGCGTCTCTAAATCGCGCGCTCGCCGTGCTGAGGAGGAGCCAGCAGACACGCTTCATCGTCTGCGGGTGACGACGAAGTAGGCGGATTCATGCGCGCGATGCGCGAGCAGCTCCAAAAAGCAAAGGCAGCGCAGCGGGACCTTACAGGCGTGCCAGCGCCACCGAAATGTTGTCCTTGCCGCCCTGGCGATTGGCCCAGTCCACCAGAGCCACTGCGAGGGCGAGCGGATCGGACTCTGGAGGGTTGAGCTCTGTAACGAGCGCTTGGATGGCATTGGCCTCCGACACGTAGTTCCACAGGCCGTCAGAACAAACCAAAACCCAGCCGGGTGCTCCTACGGTGAGGGAGCCGGTACGCGGTGAGAAGTCGGGGCTGTCGCGTCCGAGCCATTTGGTGATCGCATGTGCTTGCGGGCCGTGCTCGGCCTCCTCACGAGGAGTGCCCATGGCAATTCGTGCCTGGGCGACTGAGTCGTCAACGCTGAGTTCCATCGGCTCGGCTTTGGAGCCATGATCAGGAATCCAATAGATCCGGCTGTCGCCGACGTTGCCGAAAACTACGAGATCGCCCTCAACAACAGCCGCGGCGAAGGTGCATGAGGCAGCGTTCTCACTACCGGCTGCAGTGCTATCGATCACCGCAGTATTGGCCGATGCGGCCGCCTTGACCACAGCGTTTGACATGGCGGCGACCCGACTTGCTGGGGTACCCAGACCTGCTGGCCGGTGCCCGACCAAGACCTCACGTGCCGCATGAGCAGCCGCCAGGCTGGCGACATCGGAGTCGAGTGAGGTGGACACACCATCGCAAACCACGAGCACCGCACGCGACCGCGGGTTCGGTTCGGCTGCGACGGCTGTGGCGTCTTCGTTGCGGTGATGCCGCACGCCCCGGTCGCAGCAGGCGGCAACCCAGGAAGCCGGATGTTCGGTGTAGTGATCCCGCTCGGTCGGCGCCTTGGTGCCGCAGGTCTGACAGTAACCGTCTGGCCCGATGACGCCGCCGCAGTTGGCGCAGGGGCGAGCGACCACAACGGTGTATTCATCCTCAGCCTCGGTTTGGATCGACCGGCTGAGGTCGATCGGTGCCGCCATGTCGTCGCTCTGCTCGGCAGGCCCGCTTGCCGTTGGTGCTAGGCGACCGCCGCACGCCTCACAAAACGCCTCCGCAGCAGCGACCTCAGCGCCGCAGTGCGGGCAGGTCAGGCTCCCGTCAGCTTGTCTGATGGCGACGGGCGGTACCCCGTCAGCCTGTGGGCCAGTTTCTGGGCCAGCGGACTGCGTCAGGTGGTCGGTCATCGTAGGGTCCACCTTCGCACGGCGTTGGCTTTGTCGACCAATTCATAGCGACGCCGCTCATCGGTCTCGATACCCGCCAGCTGGCGATAAGTGGTCTCCAACCCGTCGCGCAGGGTGTCCTCCTGCGCCTCGTAGGCGCCGACCTTGACGCCGGTCTTGTCGCCGTCCTTGCTGACCTCTGAAATGGCCCGCTCGAGAATTTGGGCTGTCAGCTCACCGCGTTCGCGCGGATCCAGCTGGACCCCGGTAATGCTGTCCATCGCCTGAGCCAGCGACGGCAGACCCTTGCCGGATTCGTAGAGCTGCAGCGCACGCATGCGACGCGCCTCGGGGTAGCTACGACTGGTCGACGGCACCAGATCCAGCGCTCGGATGGCGCCCGTCACGTCGCTGCGGGCTTCACGGATTCGTGCCAAGCCAAAGGCGGCTGGAGCCACGTAGTTGGCATCGGTGCTGGCGCAGGTCTGATACAACCCTTCGGCGATCTGCCACTCGCCGGCACGTTCGCAAGCCAAGGCCAGCGCCAGTTTGGGCGCCAGCTCGCCGGGCACCTGACCGTAGACGGCGTTGAAGGACGATTGCGCCGATGGGAAATCCCCGGCATCGAGAGCCGCGAGACCACCGACCCAGACAGCACGCCATTCCCACGGGTCCTCGACCAACATGTCGTTGACGATCTGGTCCACCAGGTCACGACGCCGTAGTTCTAACGCTGCCCGCGCCTGCGCCAGCCGCACTTCTGCGGTCGCCGCGGGTGCTTTCTGGAGTTCGGCGATACGCTCCTCGGGGTTTTCGATGGCAATATTGATCAGCCAGGCATACTGCGGATCGCTGGTATCAACGCGCAGTGCCGGCAGCTCATCCCACTCGAGCGCTTCGCTGGTGATCGCGGGCGCTTCGAATAGCACCGAAGTAGCCGAGGTCAAAGCCGTGCCAGGCGTCTTCTGAGCGACCACTTCGCGAAGGACTCCGAGCAGTTGCACTCGGAACTCATCGATCGAAGCGAATCGGTCCGCGGGGTCGGCCGCGCAGGCCTTGGCCAGCAGTCGGTAGAGCGAGTCGTGGCTGGCGAACAGCGGCGTGTCTTCGACGGGCGGAAGGCTGGCCGCGTACTTGCTTTGGTAACCCCGGAACTCCATCATCAACACCACCAGGGTGCGACCGATGGTGTAAACGTCGGATGCCACACTGGGCCCGACCTGCGCCACCTCTGGTGCCTGGTATCCGACGGTGCCATAGATCGCAGACTCTTGATCATCAGCGCGCCGCACGCCGCCAAGATCGATCAGCTTCACCGCATCTCCGACCTGGATCAGGTTGTCCGGCTTGAAGTCGCAGTAGATCAAACCAAGATCGTGAAGGTAACTGAAGGCCGGCAAGATCTCCAGAATGTAGGCCAGCGCTTGATCAACGGGCAATGGATCGAACTTGCCGTTGTTGGCTCGCATGCGGTCTTTCAAGATCTGCTTGAGTGAGATGCCACCGACGTACTCCATGACGATGTAGCCGGCATCGCCGTAGGTGACGAAATTGTAGATCTCCACGATCAACGGATGCTCGACCTGGGCCAGGAACTGTTTCTCGACGATGGCCACTGCCAGCGCGTCTTTGTCGCCGGTATTCAGCAGCCCCTTTAGCACCACCCAGCGATCCGACACGTTGCGATCTTTTGCGAGGTAGATCCAGCCAAGCCCGCCGTGCGCCAGGCAACCGACTACCTCGTATTGGTTGGCCACAAGATCGCCGGGCTGCAGCTTTGGTGTGAATGAGAAGGGGTTGCCGCACTTCGGGCAAAAGCCTTCGGTGCGTCCCGGCTCCCCGTCTCGTGACCGGCCCACCGGCGAACCGCAGTTCGGACAGTTGCGCTTCTCTTCCGGGACTTGGGGATTCTTCATGATCGCTTGCGAGGCGTCGATCACCGGTGCCGGAGGAACACGGGTGAGCCCCGCACCGAGTCGTGCCGAGCGGAGCCGTTGGGATCCCGACCGTACCCGTTTGGTGATCTTGGAGCCGTTGTCGGAGATCCGCTGCGAGCCGAAGGCGGTGGACCGCAAGCCGCTGGACCCGGCAGTAATTGCCGACCCTGGAGCGCCCGTCGATATCGGCGCTTGATCATCGGCGGACGGTTGACCAGCAGCTGTTGCAGCGGGGGTGCCACAGACGTCGCAGTAGCCGTCGACGATGGTGCCGGTGCAGCCCGGCTGCCTGCAAGGCGCGCCCTCGAGGTCGGGTGGCGGCGCGGCCTGCGGGCTGCCGGCGCTTGGTGTGGGGGCTGCGATGTCGGCTGGCGTCTCGGCAGGGGTGTCGGGGGTGGCGACGGGCCCCGGGCTGCCGCATACGTCGCAGTAGCCATCAACAATGGTGCCGGTGCAGCCCGGTTGCATGCATTTCATCATGTTTCTTCCACGGACTGGGCTGACTGCGCTTCCTGCGGCGCAGGCGTGGTTTGCAGGTAGGTCTGGTAAACGGTAAGGAGTTGCTCGGCAAGCACCATCCGGCTGGGCCGTTCATCTAAGGCGTTCCGGGCAAGCTGATAAGCCAGCGCCACGTCGGGAATCTCGGCTACCCCAGTCGCTTCCGCCTTGGCGCGGTACGCCTCGAGCCTGCTGTCGAGTTCGGAATGATCATGCAGCGCTTTCGCGTACGCCGTCTGCGCAACAGTCATTGCCCGAGACACCTGGTCCAAACGACGCAGATAGTTCTCCAGCTCCTCGCGGGTGTTCGGCACTGGACCGAGGGCGGCTGTGTCCGGCACCGCATAGCGAGGGGAGGGGTCCACCTGGCGTACGCACTCCTCGACGATGGCACGTAGAGCAGCCTCTCGTGCCTCCAGGTCGGCGCTTTGGTCCCGCGCTCGCTGCACGAGCGCAGCAGCGTCCCGTCGTCGGGCACCATTGACGATCAGGTCCCGCTCGAAGGTGGCCGCCTCGATTTCGAGAGGCCCCAACAGCCCGGCTACATCCCCGCCACGGCCGGCCTTCTCGGCAACGTCCTTGAGCCTGCGCGCCAGCCGCGACTGCTCGAGTGCGGCCTGTTGCTGGGCCGCGCCGGCGGGTTCCAGATCGATCTGTTCACGGATTCGTTCCATCTGGGCGCGCAGCTGCCGGATGCGCTCGGTGATTTCCATGCCCGAGGGGTCGAGACCCAGCTTGACGCGGAGCTGCGACAGCAGCGCATCGGACAGCCGGCACGCCTCTGGCAGCGAGACCGAGAGCCCTGACGCGGTTGCCGCGTCCAGTCGGCCCCAGATGAGCGTCGACATGCGCATCAGCTCAGTGACTCCGACCCGTCCCGAGTTCCAGGTGGCAAGCAGCAGCTCGTACCGATCAGATATCGCCTTCCACAGCGCCATTGACAACAGAATGTCGCCAGTGGCCGTGGAGCCGGTCGCTGTTTGCAATGCGGCTTTGTCGAGTTCGTCCAGCTCATGGCGCCGGCCGTCCCGCCAGCGACCGAGCTCGTCCAGATACACCTGGGCTGCGCGGGCCTCGAGAGCAGAGCCCATCTGGCCAGGCGCGACCGGCGCGCTCTGCAGTCCGGCAGACGTCGCCACGGTCATCGCGTCCTGCCGTAAACCGGTATCGGCGGTTTGGGTGCGGGCCCGAGAGAGCCTCTGAGCCACCGGTTGTAGATCCTGGTCCACTCACCATTGTCACGCATTTCATCGAGTCGAGCGTTGACGAAGCGTACGAAACCAACGTCCTTGTCGTTGAAGCCCAGTCCGTATGGCTCTGCCGTGAACGCCCGTTGATCAGGCACCACGGCGTACGGGTCCTGTGCCGCAAGCCCGGCCAGCACCGTGTCATCACCTGTGATAGCAGCCACCTGACCTTCCTGGAACAACACCAGGCAGCCGGTATGAGTGTCCGCCCCGACCGGAATGGCCTTGGGCGCTTCCTTGATCAAGTTGTCCATGCTGGAGGTACCGATCGGCGCACACACCTTCTGTCCGGCGAGGTCGTTGATCGAGTTGGCCTTGGATCCTTTCCGGACCAAGATCTTTTGGCCAGATCGGTAGTACTCAGCTGAGAAGGCGATCTGCTTCCAACGATCACAGGTGATCGTCATGTTCCGTGCCACGATGTCGACATCGCCTTTCTCCAGCGCAGGAATGCGTTGCGCCGCAGTGATCACTTTCAGTTGATAGCGGTTCTCATTGCCGAAGATTGCCTCGGCGACAGCCTTGACCATGTCGATGTCGAAACCCTCGATCTCACCGGTAAATGGGTTTCGGGATCCGAGCAGATACGTGTCGGCCGACACCCCGGCAATGAGCCGGCCGCGCTTTTTGATCTTCGCCATTGTGGATCCGTTTGGCAGGGCTTCGGGGGTAGGCAGTGGATCACTGGGCTGATACGAGGCGAGCGGGTTGCCGCAGTTAGTTGGCTTCGAGGTCGATGCGCTGGAGGTCGGCTGTGGAGTCGGCGCCTCGGATGGCAGTGGCGTCGGGCTGTAGCCGAGTCCGCACGCCGAAACTGCGCTGAGTGCGGCTGCGGTCAGCAACGCCAGCAGCGGCTTACGCCAGCGGAACCTCATCGGTATTCCCTCAGCCGCTCGGTAACGCCTCGACGTCCCAAGAGTGCGGCCGCCACCCCGCCGAGGAGGAAAAGGATCGCGGCAACGACCATGCCAGGTTGTTCAGCGGCCAGAGAGTCGGATGCGTCCTGGCTCACGCTGTCGAGGTAGCCAGCGAGATTGCTGTCGAATGCGCCAAAGGCAGTGTTGGAAGAATCGCTGGCCGAGCCAGTCGCCTTCGCTACCGCCTTGTCCCATTGGCCGCCGTCGTCCAGCGCTCGGATTTGGGTGTGCACATCGGTGTAGGCCTGCCACTGACTGACCAATTCCGGTTTGTCGGTCAGACGTCCAACGCTCTCGGTCACGGAGTTGGCCGAGGACTTCCAGGCGGTCTCAAATGCCTGCCCAGATCCGCGCGCGATCAGCGTCAAGCTCTCGTTGGATTTCGCATCATTGGCGTCGATCCTGGCGTCCGCTGCCGTATTGACTGCGGCAAGGCTGCCGCTGGAGATCTGGTTTAGTGCGCTGTGCAGTTGCACAACCACGATCAGGCTGACGACTGCGAGCACGAACAACACGATTGAGCTTGCCAACATGCCGACATTGATCTTGCGCTTGAACCGGCGCGCCAGCCATATCTGACCAGCGATCACCCCGCCCAGAGCAAGCAGAGTAAGGACTAGGACGACGTAACCAGCGCCTACGGTCATCTCATCCGCGGCTCGCGCGGCGTTGGCACTGACGAGGTTGTCCAGAACTGGCAGTGCCTCGCTCCGGAGCTGAGCGCTGGCGTTGCGCAGGTACTGGGCGCCGACCGGTAAGCCCTGTCGGTTGTTGGCGCGTGCCTGCTCGATCATGGCGGCGTAGCCAAGGACCTGCTGGTTGAGAGCGGCGAGAGCTGTTCCGTCGGCTCGTTGGGCTTGCGCCGCTTCCGCGATCAGAGAGCTTGTACTGCTCATGGCCTGGTCGTACGCCGCGCGCTGTGCTGGCGGCTCCAAGCCACCGACCAAGAACGCATTGGTCGCAGTGGCGTCGGCACTGAGCAGGTTGGACTGGATCTTCTGGACCCGGATGAGTTGGGCAGTGTCCGCCTTGGCACGGCTCAGCGAGACGGCAAGATAGGTAAAGATCAGCGCCCCAATGACGCCGATAACGAGGCCGACAACAACGACTCCAAGGCTGAGCAATCGAAGCCGCTGCGGGGTACTCATGGTGGTTTCCGCAGCAGCTTTCGCTGGGGTGGAGGCGGAGCCGGACAATGGGGAGACCGTGGTCGGAGTAGCGTCGGGCGCCGCGGCCGTCGCTCCGGCTGCAGCGGGCGGTGACGCTGCAGCCTCGGCCGCACCGATCTGCTGGCTAGCCTGGCTCACTGCTGGGCTCCTTGGGTGTCGCGGCGTCACCTTCAGCTGGCTGTTTTGGGGAGGCAGAAGGCGGTTCTGTTTCGGCGGCCGCCTCCTCGAAGTCGTCGGCGATCAGCGTTCGTAGCTCTCCGACCGTCGGCTCGGCGACGTCACGCAGCCGCCAGGCGTGCCTCCCTATCGCGGCCTCTAATAGATTGCGTGCGAATCGCGCGTTACCAAACATCGGGCCGCGTGGCGTCGTGATGAGGATTCCCGTAAAGCGCTCGATGCAGCCATCGTCCAAGTCGTAGTCCGCGGCTTGGGCCATCTGCTTCAGAATGCGCACGAGTTCCTCCTCGGTGTAGTCGTCGAATTCGATGGTGGTACGGAATCGGCTGGCCAGACCCGGGTTTTGAGCGATGAAGATTGCCATGGGACCCGGATAACCCGCCACGATCAACACGAGGTCGTCGCGACGGTCCTCCATTTCCTTGACCAGGGTGTCGACCGACTCCTGACCGTACTGGTCACCGGCCAAGCTGTATGCCTCATCTATAAAAAGAACCCCGCCAGCTGCGGACGCCACTACCTCGGCTGTCTTCATTGCCGTCTGCCCGAGATAGCCGGCCACCATCTCTGAGCGATCCACCTCGACCAGCTGGCCCTTCGACAGCAAACCCAGAGCCCGATAAATCCCGCCGACCAGCCGGGCCACGGTGGTCTTGCCCGTACCGGGATTGCCAACAAACACCAGATGCCGAGTGATAGTTGGAGACTTCAAACCGGCGTTGCTGCGCAAGGTCTCAACCCGAAGTACGGCCACCTGGCGATGGATTTCCGATTTTACCGCCGTCAGGCCAATGAGGGCGTCGAGTTCGGCGAGCAGCTCGGCAAGGGTCTTAGGTTCGGGTTCTTTCTTAGCTGCTTCCTTCTTGGCTGCGGTGTCTGAGTCCTTAGCGATGGCGGCCGGGTCCGTCGACGCACGCAGACCTGGAGGTTCAGGCCCCAGATCTGGGTCGAGCATGGGAAGGCCGCCAGGCAAATCTATGGAGCTCAGGTCGAGTGAGCTCTCCTCGAGCGCCTGGAGCATGTCCGCCACAATCTGATTGTGCGAAGGCCGCGAGGTCGTCTCGCGGACCGGTGAAGGGTTGAGCGCCCCAAGCTGCGCAGCCGCTGCAACGGCCGCGTTACCGGCAGTCCTGGGATTCGGCGCTCCTAGCGTCTGCGCTGCCTGCGAGACTTCAGCCATTGCTTCGGCGTAGTCGCCAGCCTTCGGAGATCTATTCACCACGAGCTGTCCGAGCAGTACCGTAGGCGCGGCCCGCCAGCGTCGCCCACGGTGTGCCGCATCGAAGAAGGCTTGCGGATCCGAATGTCCGGTCTGCTCACCCCAATCGAGGTAGGCCTGCTCTGCTGACTCGGCGACGGCCGCCGCTATAGCCTCGCCCTCGCGTATCGCCGCCTCGGGTTCAAGGTCTGCGGCGACGGCTGCGCTACGCAGCGCGTTCAAGGCGTCGGCGAGGGTGCGGGTCGACGGCTCCGTCACGGCAGGTCCAAAGTGCTACGCGGTGCCTCAGGTGCGGGCTGCTCGCCGATGTTCAAGGTTCCTCCCGTGGCAGCGTGCCCGAATTTCTCCTGGAGAAAGCGGCCGTGCACGATCAGGGCATCGGCATCGACCCGGACCACCGCATCGAAGATCTTGTCCATGGTCGCGCTCAGCAGGTCCAGCTGGTCGATCAGCAGCATCAAGGAAGTCTTGCCGTTCTCGATGGGCCGGGAGTCGGCCCACTGCCGCGGCAGCCGCGTGTATGCCCCAACTGCTTCTGGCAGATAGTCGGTCGCTGTTGCCATCACTGAGTACGCCTCCGGGCTACCGAGGCCCAGGTTACGGAGCCGAGGCATGGTGTCGCGTACGGTCTGGGCAACGCGTCGGACTCTGGATTGAACTGGCGCCGGCACTGCGCCACTGGCGACAACGTCCTCAACACGATCAAGCGCGGCCATAATGTCGGACTCAGTCGGAGCTGCCGGTACCGGTATAACCGGTGCTGCAGGTGGTTGCGGACGCCGTCCCGTGAGGGCTGCGATCCACTCCTTGAATCCCATGAGACACAAACGATGAACGAGAAGCTCGACCCGAGATCAGCGGAGTCCGCCTGGCGCACCGCTACCCTCGAGGTCCAAAGCGCCTGAAGCGAGCTGCTGATCTTGGCGACTCACCCGATCGAGATATTCACGGGATTTGGCGACCTCGGTCTCCAGGGTGCCAATGGTCGCTGCCATGGTGTCGAGCGCTTGGAGCTTGAAGTTGTCGATGGAATCCATGGTGGCGTAGATGTTTTGGAATGCCGCCTGGAGCTGGGGGAGTCCGATCGTGGAAGACGCCGCCTGCTGCTGGATTTTCGCAGATTGGTCTCGCATCATCTCCGATGTGCGCTGAATCAGGTCGGAAGTGGTGGTGTTCAGGGCCGTGATCTGATCAAGAACCAGCCGCTGGTTGCCGAGTGCTTGCGCCACGATCACAGCCGTACGCAGTGCCGAGATCGTCGTCGTCGACGCTCGGTCGACGCCCTTGATCAACTCGATGTTGTTCTTGATGATGATGTCGATGGCGAGATAGCTCTGGATCGAGACTGCCAGCTGGGTTAACAGGTCTTGGTGCTTTTGGCGTACGTAGAACAGCACATCTTGGCTAAGAGCTTTAGCGCGGTCAGGGTCCGAGATTTCTAGTTGGGCGATGGTGGACGCAAGCCGGGCGTCGAGTCGCTCGGCAATGTAGATGTAGGCGTTCAGGCGTCCCATAGCTGCCCAGAGGTTCTGCTTCTCCAGGTTGAGAGCGATGTTGTCTTTGGTCAGCTCGTCCTGCCCATTGCGAAGGGCGTGCAGAATCCCGTTCAAGTGGCCCTGGGCTGCCTCGTAGCGGCGGAAGTAGTCCACGATTTTGTCGCCGAAGGGAATCATTCCAAGAAACTTGCGGGTCCCAGTCGCCTGGCTTGGGTCGAGGTCCTCGACAGTGCGTCGCAGCTCCAGGAGGGTGTTGCCAACCTTCGACCCTTCGGTGATTCCGCCTTCCTTGAGCGCGCGGACCGGAGTCTGCAGCAGGCGATTGGAGGTCTCAGCAGCACGGCGAATGTCAGCGTCTCCCATCGCCCGAACGTCGGCTGCCTGCTTGGCGAACTCTGGGGAGCGTGTTTGAGCCGTCATTAACGCGCTCAAGAAACCGTCAACCTTGCTGTCGAGCTCAGGAACGAGGGCCGGATCCACCTGCGGAGCCATGGCTGGAGCCTGGGTCGCGACGACGGGAGGCGGAGGGGCGGGCGCGGTGAGTGTCAAGGGTGTGCCCTCGGGCGGGGTGAGTGGCGCCGCGGCGCTGGTGGGCGGTGGGGCCGCGGACGACATAGGCTCGGTCATCGACTTCCTCTCTGGCGCGGGATGGGGACGCGTTGCGTGGCTATCGAAGCCGGTCGGTCCAGGCGGTAACGCAGCAAATCTACTCGACGTAGGTTCTCTGAGGCCGTTCTCATGCAGCGGCGTTCGTTTTGACGGCTGTGCTGCGAAAAGTACCCGTCCATGGGCAATCCGGGGTGTCTTTCGACGGCTTTGCTGACAGAAGTACCTCCGCTACCGGCTGGACCTAAGCCCCTCCGGGACCGGGGCGCCGGACACCAGACCTGCGACTGCCGCCGCTACCATCGCCTGCTCAAGCAGTGTGAGAGGAGACAGGTCATGCTCGATCGCAGCCCGTTCAAGATCATCAAACTCAGGCGTCACCTGCCAGATCCTGCCGCCCCAATGCGCGATCTTGATCGAGAGCTGGCAGTCGGCGACGGTCAAATCGACCCATCCCCGTGGCAGGGCCGTCTTGTGCACGCTGGTCTCGCGCACACCGATGGTGCTCGTCAGGGCCAACAGCAATACCCGAAGATCGCCTGCCTGATCGGGCCGCGCCAGAACGCTAACCGTATGGGCGGGCCGACCTTTCTTCATGGTGATCGGGACCAGCCATGCGTCGGCGGCTCCGGCTCTGATCAAGCTCGTGAGTACCCCAGGCCATAGTCGAGGGTCCAGATCATCGACATTGGCCTCGATCAGCACAGCCATCTCCGACCGGTCGTCGTCGGTGTGAACCGCCCGTTCGCCGATAAGGACTCGCGTCACGTTGGGCCGCCCTGCTGTGTCACGGCTGCCCGCCCCAGCCCCGGAGGTCTGAAGTGCCAGCGTCGGAAGATCTTCGCAACGCTCGGCCAGAGCCGACACCAGGGCCATTCCGGTCGGTGTGGTGAGTTCGCCCGAACCTCCCGCGAAGATCTTCCAGCCAGTTGCCAGCTCAACCACTGCTGGCACCGGCAGACCAAGATCACCATGAGCGCTTTGGACGCGTCCTGATCCGACCGCTACGGCACTCGCGCTGATGCTGTCGATCTGCAGCCAGTGGAGAGCCGCTGCAACTCCGACGATGTCAGCGATGGAGTCGAGGGCACCCACCTCGTGGAAATGAACCTGATCTTGATCGAGGTGGTGGACTTTGGCTTCGGCTTGGGCCAGTCGCTGGAAGGTGGCTAGGGCCCGATCGCGTACCGGGGCGGCCAATGCCGCAGTGGCAATCAGACGTTCGATGGTCCGCCAGTCCCGTGTGGGAACATCTCGAGCGATCACCTCGACCAATAGTCGATTCGCATGCTGCCCAGCACGCGTCACGGGTTCGCACGTGAGCCTGATCGACTCGCCGATGACGGCGTCAACGGCCCGTTGTATGGCGCCAAGATCCGCGCCGGCGTCGATCAAGGCGCCTAAGACCATGTCGCCGGCGACACCAGCGGAGGCATCGATCCAAAGGTGGCGTGCGCCGCTCATTGTTGACTTGAGAACAGGGGGCCAGCGATTTGGGCTGCCAGGTGACCGGCGCCGTAGCCATTGTCGATGTTGACGACTGCAACGCCAGGTGCACAGGCATTGAGCATGGTTAGCAGGGCGGCCAGTCCATCGAAAGCGGCCCCGTAGCCGACCGAGGTGGGCAAGGCAACAACGGGTGCTGCTATCAGCCCTGCTACCACACTTGGCAGGGCGCCATCCATGCCCGCTGCCACAACCACGACCCGAGCTCGCCGCAGCAGATCCAGGCGGCCAAGAACCCGATGGAGGCCGGCAACACCGACATCGACAACAAGTTCGGTGGGCCGTCCTAGGTAGCTGGCCGTGAGCTGTGCCTCCTTGGCGACTGGGAGATCCGAGGTTCCCGCTGCAAGTACGGCAACGAGTCCGCCGTTAGGCATTGGGGGTTGAGTCGGCCATGCCAACAGGTTGGATTGTTGATCATGAAATGCCTCGGGAAGCTCGGCGAGGATGGCGGCGGCGTGCTCCTTGCTGGCACGGGTGAACATCGTTACGTGTGGTTGATCACGAACCGCGGCAGCGATCATGCCAACTTGTTCTGGCGTCTTGCCAGTGCAATAGATCGCCTCCGGATACCCCCGCCGCCGGCTCCTGTCGTGATCAAGATCGGCAAAGGTCTGCAGCGCTGGCGTGGCGCCGTCCCTTTCAGCCATGATCAGAATTCAGCAAGGGCAGGGTAAACGCGCCGGACTGAATACCAGCAAGATCCACCGCGACAAATCGGAAACCAGCACCGCGTACGGCGGCCAGCATCTGAGTGCGGAGCGGGTCAACGACGGCTCGCAGCAGATCCTCGGGAGGCAACTCGACCCGCGCGACCTCGTCGTGGTGGCGCACTCTCAGATCGGCGAATCCCAGCTGCCGCAGGGCAGATTCGGCGCGTTCAATCTGGCTCAGTTTCGTCGGCGTAACGGCATGGTGGTGGGGAATCCGCGACGCCAGGCAAGGCGCAGCAGGCTTGTCAGCCACCTGAAGGCCCAAGGCTCGTGCAACCGTACGTACGTCACGCTTGGTCATTCCGGCCTCCGCGAGCGGTTGTAGCACATGGTGATTCGCGGCCGCACGGGCACCTGGTCGGTCGGGTCGTCGAGCATCGTCGGCGTTTTCCCCGTACGCGATCGCATCCAGTTGGTAGCGGTCGGCGACCTCATCCTCGATCCGGCTGAACAGCTCGTCCTTACAGAAGAAACAGCGATCAGGTCCGTTCGCCAGATACTCGGCGCGGTCACCTTCGTGGGTCGCGACCTCGAGAAGCGTTACACCGATCTGGTTCGCGACATCATGGGCGGCACTACGCTCCTCGGTCGCGAGGCTTGGTGACACTCCCAGCAGCGCGACGACGCTTTCGGTACCCATGGCCCGCGCAGCGAGCGCGAGAAGGAGCGAGGAATCGACACCACCGGAAAATGCGACCCCCAACCGGTGGACAGCTTTAAGACTGGCTGAGACGGCGGTGACCGCCTGCTCTACTGTCCAGTCCTCTCTGAGCGGGATGGTCTGTGTGATCGCCACGGCCGATTCCCCTTTCAACTACATGGGTTCCCTCGACACTAGTGGGATGTCCTATCTGTCAGCCGGCCGGATCTCACCTGAGCCGCGAGTGATCAGCTCCGCAGGAACAACCACGCTCTGTATGGCGGAGGTGTCACCGTCGAGTCGGGCGAAGAGGCGCTCGGCGGCAAGCGTGCCAAGCCTGGTCGGATCTTGCGCCATCACCGTGATCGCCGGACGCACGAGATCGGCCAGCACAATGTCGTCGAAGCCGACGAGGGCAACGGTCTGCTCCAACTGAAGATCATGCAGCGCTCGGATCGTGGCCAGCGTTACCAGGTAGTGAGAGGTGAAGAGCGCAGTGGGCGGATGGTCCAGCTGCATGAGGCCGTGCACAGCGGCATAAGCCTCCTGTCCAGAGCGCACCGCATTTACCTCACGCGATGTATCGGCCAGCCCAGCTGCGGCCATGGCATCAGTGAATCCACGCCGCCGCCCTCGCGCAGTCGATGGTGGCTCGTCGCCGAGATGTGCGATGTGACGATGACCGTGACCGATCAGATGCCGAGTCGCCGCGACGGCCGCTTCGTAGTTATTGGTGATGACAGCATCGGCTAGCAGCCCATTCGGAGGTCGGTCCACGAACACCAGCGGCGTACCCTGCTCTCGCTCCGATTGCAGGTAGCCCTGATCTTCAGTAACGGTGTTCAAGATCAATCCATCGACCCGTCGACGGGCGAAGGCATCGACCATGATCCGCTCGCGGTCCGGATCGTTGTCGGAACTGGCGGCTAGCACCGCCGTGTCACGACCATAGGCCACGGTCTCGACAGCACGGTTAATTAATGCTGAGAATGGGTTGTCAACGGCGTCAACGAGGAGGCCTAGCGTGAGGGTCTTACGATCACCGCGCCGCAGTGCGCCAGCTCCTTGGTTTGGCTTGAAGTTCAACGCCAATACGGCGCGTTGTACCCGCGCTCGGGTCTGGGGCGATACGTTTGCCTCGTCGTTTATCACCCGTGACACGGTCTTGGTTCCGACACCTGCCAACGCCGCAACGTCACGGATGGTCGCTCGTACCCTCGGCGACGATCCGGAGCGCGGCGTTGACATCGATGTCTCCTCTCCTGTGAGCAGCTTAACTCGATATGAATTCGTTAATCTGGTGTGCTTGACACGGAACCTGAGAGGCGATTAAGAATAAGCTTGACACCGTTGTCATAATCGGCGGTGCGTAATTCTAAGGAAGGATCGTCTATGAAATACCTACCGCCTAGCCGCCGGGGCGTACGCCTCGCTGCGGCCGTGGCATTGACAGCGGCGGCGTCGCTGACGTTTGCCGCTTGTGGCGGCGGCGGCAACACTGGCACCCCTGGAGCCGAGGGTTCGGCGAGTGGTGGTGGCGATGAGAAGATCGCTGTCACGCTGATCACGAAGACCAGCACCAACCCGTTCTTCATCGCGATGCAGAAGGGCGCTGAGGAGGCCGGCAAGGCGAACAACGTCAGCATCACCACTGCCGCGGGCAAGGAGGATGGCGACGAGGCGACACAGATCCAGGCCATCGAGGCGGCAACGGCTCGTGGGGACACCGGGATTCTGATCACGCCGGCGACTGACGGTGTGAACCCGGCTATCCAGTCCGCTCGGGACGCAGGCCTGTACGTGATCGCGCTTGATACGCCGCCGAATCCTGCGGACGTCGTAGATATCACCTTCGCCACTGACAACTTCAGGGCCGGCGAGCTGATCGGCAAGTGGGCAGCCGCCCAGATGAACGGCCAGAAGGCGAACATCGCCATGCTCGACCTGTTCAACGACAAGGTCGCCACCGTGGACTACAACCGTGACCAGGGCTTCCTGACCGGCATGGGCAT
>DATLQC010000135.1:0-7503 GCA_035535395.1 Propionibacteriaceae bacterium
TCTGATGCCCAGCCAACGGCTATCCATGACCCCGCATCCCCAGAGACGAGCGCCTTGAAATGTTCACAGCCAGTTCTAGCGCCCGAAAGCTTCTTCTTCAGCAATGTTGTCAAAGTATGTGCGCGAGGGGGGATTTGAACCCCCACGTCCTTGCGGACACTGGCACCTGAAGCCAGCGCGTCTGCCGTTCCGCCACTCGCGCCCGGGTCACCTGCACAATCCGAACTAGCCGAGAAAGGCTAGCACGGCCCAACCGTGACGGACGCGTCGGTTTTGCAGGCCTGCAACGGTTACAGCTCAATTCTCTGGGCGGCAAGTCCCCTTACATTCTGCAGATACGATCTAGGTTGACCTCGGGGAAGGAGGGACATGGGCATCTTCGCGCGCTTCGAGAAGAAAGTGGAGGGCGCCGTCAGCGGGGTCTTCGCGCGCGCGTTCAAGGGCGACGTGCAGCCGGTTGAGATTGCTGCGCGGCTGCAGCGCGAGCTTGATGCCGAGGCCAAGCTAATGTCCCGCAACAAGCGCCTGGTGCCCAACGATTTCACCGTCCATCTCTCGCAGCACGACCACGACAAGCTCGCGCCGTACGCCATCACCCTCAATGCGGAGCTGGCGACCGAGCTACGCAACCATGCTCGCGAGATGGGCTACGTGTTCAACGGGCCGGTCAAGATCGCGTTCGAGCTCGACTCCAGCCTGCCTACCGGCCATTTCACCGTTTCATCCCAGGCAGTGGCGGGCATCAGCCCACGCGCTGGTCGAGCGAGCGAAACTGCGATCAGCCGAGCGCCGCTAGTACTCGAGGTCAATGGCACTCGGCATCCGCTGCAACCGCCGGGACTGGTGATCGGCCGGGGCAGCGACGCCGACCTGCGGATCAATGATCCAGGAATCTCACGGCGGCACGCCCAAATCCGGGTAGCCGCAGGCCCACAGCTCAAGATCGACATTGTCGATCTTGGTTCCACCAATGGCATCCTGGTGAACGGTCAGCGGGTACAACAAGCCGCCCTACGCGAGGGATCACGGATCGAGATCGGGTCGACCCGAATGCTTGTCCATGCTCCGGCCGGACGATGAGACGCGATGTCGGAAATCGCACTCACGGTCATCAAGGTGGTCTATCTGGCTCTCCTTTGGCTGTTCATCCTCTCCGCGGTTTCGGTGATCCGGAGTGATCTCTTCGGTAAGACGGTCAGGGCCTCCGACCAACCGCAACCCCAAGAGCTGGAGACACCTCCGCCGCCACCTCGGAGGGCCAAGCGGCACCGTGGGGAGCCTCGTGTGTTCATGATCTCTCAGGGCAACCAGGCGGGACTATCCGCGGACCTGGCCGGCGGAGTCGTCATGATCGGCCGTGGTGCGGACTGCCAGTTGATCTTGGAGGACGATTACGTCTCTACTCGCCACGCCCGCGTAGTCACTGCTCCAACCGGCATCTATATCGAGGATCTGGGCTCTACCAACGGCACGTACGTCAACGGCCAGCGGATCACCGCCCCGACGACTATCACCCTCGCCGATACCGTACGCATCGGCAAGACGATCTTGAAGTTGGACTCGTGATCACATGACGCTCCAGCTGAAGTACGTCGCCCACTCCGAGATCGGCTTGATCCGCAAGAACAACCAGGACTCCGGTTTTGCGAGCCCGCATTTGCTGGTGGTAGCCGACGGCATGGGCGGCGCAGCCGCCGGTGATCTTGCCTCAGCTGTGGCGATCGACACCGTCCGGAAGATCGAGGCGCCCACTGACGGCAGGCAGATGCTCGACGTGCTGGCTCACGCCATCCACGATGCCAATGACAAGATCGCAGAGCTCATCGAGTCCGACGTCTCGCTGGAGGGTATGGGCACTACCCTCACGGGCGCGATGTTCGACGGCGTCGAGATCGGCCTGGCGCACATCGGCGACAGCCGTGCCTATCTATTTCGCGACGGTCGTCTGGAACGGCTCACGCATGATCACACTTGGGTGCAATCACTTGTCGACGATGGCAAGATCAGCGAAACCGACGCGGCAATGCACCCACACCGCTCGCTGCTGTTGAAGGTACTGAACGGGCAGCCCACCAACGATCCCGATCTCGCCATGGTGCCTGTCAAGGCCGGTGATCGGTTGATGTTCTGCAGCGATGGCGTCTGCGGCTTGATCGACGACGACGTCATCGAAGCAGCCCTCCAGACTCCCGACCTGGACCAGGCCGTCGAGCGCCTGGTCGCGGAATCTCTGCGTGAGGGCGGGATTGACAACATCACGGTGATCGTTGCTGATGTTGTCGAATCCGAGGGCAGTGACGAGGTGATGGTGCTAGGTGCGGCCTCGGATCAGCCGATCAGGGCCGCCGACGCCCCTCGACGTCAGCTTGCCGAGGACGACGAAACCGAAGACACCCGCATCACCAGGCTGGCCGATCTCGAGCACCCACCGACTGACGATGAGGAGCGCTACGACCCGCAGGCGCCGCATCAGCGCCGCTTCCGTAAGCCCCTCATCGGGCTCTTGCTGCTGGCGCTGATCGCCGTTGCCGGCTTGGGGACGGCGTACGCGTGGACCCGCACCCAATACTTCGTAGCTGCCGATCGCGACAAGGTGGCGATCTTCCAGGGGTTGTCGGAGAACCTCCCCGGCCTGTCCTTGTCCCGGGTTTACGAGGTGCAGCAGCTGGCGGTCAGTGAGCTGCCGCCGTTCTACCAGGAGCAGGTCAAGGCCAAGATCGACGTAGCGAGCCTGAACTCGGCTCGCGTCACCATCGCCGAGCTAACTGCGGCCGCCCAGCGGTGCGCCCCGCAGCCGGCGACATCGACACGGCCAAGCACGCCAGCTTCGAAGCCCAGCGCCTCACCCAGCAAGAAGTCCGGCAGCAAGCCAACTCCGAAACCTTCGGCTCCCGCTACCGTGCAGGTGGAACCGAGCTGCTGATGCGTGTGGTTGCACCCGTCACCGTCGTCCCTCGCAAGCGACGCGGAGTCGAGTTAGTCCTGATCATCTTCGCGTTGGGGCTGACCCTTGGCGCGTACGCGGTCGTCGATCTGAATGTCACCGGTGAGATCTCCTCAAGCTTTCCGTACGTGGCCGGTATCTGTACTGCGATGGCAGCACTTGCGCACATTGCCGTGCGCTGGCGGCTCCCGTACGCGGACCCGGTGATCTTGCCCTGTGTCATCCTGCTCAACGGCCTCGGCTTGGTGATGATCCACCGCATCGACTTGATCAATGACCCGCCGCTCAACGGCGCCCGGCAGCAGCTGATCTGGACGGCGGTTGGTGTCATCTTGTTCATCCTCCTCGTGGTCTGGCTGAACGATCACCGACCGCTGCAGCGGTTCACCTACACCATTGGCCTCGCTGGCATCGTGCTGCTGCTGCTACCGCTGGTGCCTGGTCTTGGGATCGTAAAGTTCGGCGCCCAGATCTGGATCCATGTCGGCCCCTACAGTTTCCAGCCCGCCGAGGCGGCCAAGATTTTGCTGGCGATTGCCTTTGCGTCCTATCTCGTTGAGAAACGTGACGTCCTGGCGCTGGCGGGCTATCGCATTCTCGGGATTGATCTGCCGCGCGCCCGCGACCTCGGGCCGATCTTGGTGATGTGGCTGATCAGCTTGGCCATCCTGGTGTGGCAGCGCGATTTGGGAACCTCGCTGCTCTTCTTCGGTCTCTTTGTGATGATGCTGTATGTCTCCACCGAGCGGGCTGGCTGGGCGGTGTTAGGGACGCTGCTCTTCGCGGCAGGCGCGTACTTCGGTTACTTGAACTTCGGCCATGTCCGGGCCCGGGTCGGTGCCTGGCTGGATCCCTTCTCAGATTTCGACGCCTACTATCAGGTGATCAACGCGCAGTTCGGCATGGCGTGGGGCGGCCTGCTCGGCACCGGTCTGGGGCTGGGCCGGCCGGGTCTCACCCCGCTAGCGCGTAGTGACTTCATTGCTGCCGCGATTGGCGAAGAGCTCGGCATGACTGGGCTAATGGCGGTGATCGTGATCTACGGATTGATTGTGGCCCGCGGTCTGCGGATCGCCCTGCAGTGTCGTGAGCCGTTTGGCAAACTGCTCGCCACGGGCCTGTCGTTCGGGTTCGCGCTTCAGGTCTTTACAATCATCGGCGGCGTGACGCGGCTGCTGCCGCTGACCGGCCTGACGACACCGTTCATGTCACAGGGCGGGTCATCATTGGTCTGCAACTGGATCGTCGCCGGCTTGTTGCTGGTGATTTCCCATAAGGTACGCAAACCCGCGGCCACGATCGCACCGATCAACCCCGACGTCGAGCAAACCCAGCTTGTCAAGGCGGGCGTATGAACAAGCCGATCCGCCGAGTGGCCTTCATCGCCCTGCTCATGTTCGCGTTGCTACTGGCCAACGGCACGTACATGATGATCTTCCGGCAAGATTCACTTGCCGCTCAGCCGCAGAACCGGCGGGTGCGAGACGCCGAGTTCGCCCAGAACCGCGGGGCGATCTTGGCCGCTGGCAAGGTTGAGATGGCCAAGACTGTGCCATCCAAAGATCGCTTCAAGTTCCAGCGGGTCTATCCGGACGGGGAGCTCTACGCACCGATCAGCGGCTTCTACTCCTATGACCGTGCCAGCTCGGCTCTGGAAAGCACCTACAACGCCCAACTCGCTGGTACCGATGATGCGCTGTTCGTACGCCGACTGATCGACATGGCATCCAACAAGACGCCGAAGGGCGCCACCGTACAGACAACGATCGTGCCGAAGATCCAGAAGGCGGCAGCCGACACGCTGGGCAACCAGAAGGGTGCCGTAGTTGCCCTCGACCCGAAGACGGGCGCAGTCCTGGCTATGGTGACCAGCCCGACCTACGATCCAAACGACATCGCCAGCCACGACATTGAGGCTGCCGGGAAGGCGTACGACCGACTCGCCTCAGACCCGCAACACCCACTCTCGAACCGCGCTGCTCGGGAGATCTATCCGCCGGGCTCCACATTCAAGCTGGTCACTGCGGCAGCTGCTCTGGCCGATGGGAAGAATCCGGACTCCACGGTCGAGTCACCCGATCGGTTGAAGCTGCCGGGCACCCGGCTCTACTTGTCCAACTCCACTAACTGCGGCGGCACGAAGATCACTATCACGCAGGCGCTAAAGGTCTCCTGTAACACCGCATTCGCCAATCTGGGTATGGACGTTGGTGCCAGCAAGCTGCGGGAGCAAGCACAGCTTTTTGGGTTTGATCAGCGGCACCTGGCTGATCTGGGCGGCGTGGCCAGCCAGTTCCCGGACAAGCTGAATGAGGCGCAGCTGGCACTGAGCTCCATTGGCCAGTACGACGTCGCGGCCAGCCCGTTGCAGATGGCGATGGTCTCGGCAGCGATTGCTAACGACGGCGTGCTGATGGATCCCTATGTGGTCAGCAGCGTGCGATCTGCGGACCTTAAGCCGATTGAGACCCACAAGCCACAGCAGCTGTCCACGGCGATGACACCTGACAACGCCAGGGAACTGCAGCAGATGATGTTGCAGGTGGTCAACCAGGGCACCGGCCACAATGCACAGATCCCTGGCGTCGAAGTCGCCGGCAAGACGGGAACGGCGCAGTCAGATCCGAAGCGCAAACCGTTCGCCTGGTTCACCTCTTTTGCGCCAGTGGACAACCCTGCGGTTGCCGTCGCTGTGATCGTGGAGGACGCCGACATCCCACGGAGCGACATCGCGGGTGGCCGCGTGGCGGCACCCATTGCTAAGGCAGTTATGCAGGCCGCCCTGTGAGCGGCTGCTCGGGGGACTGGGTACGTTTTCGCCCGTTTGGTGCGAAAAGCACGCTCCAGCCGCCAAAAGCCGCGCGTTACTGCCCAGTTGGTGGGAAACGTACGCCCCCAGCTGCTACCGCGCCTGGTGCGGGCCGATGAGTCCACATGAGGTGCCCATTTCGTGCTCTGGCGCCCTATGGCCGAGAATGGCAGCCGGGGTTTGAGGGAGGACCATGGACATGACTAGCAGCCCAACGACGGTCGGGGGCCGGTACGAGCTGGGCGAATTGCTGGGGCGCGGGGGCATGGCCGAGGTCCGCCGTGCTGTCGATCAACGGCTCGGTCGACCCGTCGCTGTCAAGCAGTTGCGGACTGATCTTGCTGTCGATCCGACATTTCAGGCACGGTTTCGCCGCGAGGCACAGTCGGCCGCCGGGCTGAACCATCCAACGATCGTCGCCGTGTACGACACCGGCGAGGAGATCGATCCATTGAGCGGCGTCGCGATTCCCTACATCGTGATGGAGTTGGTTGAGGGTCAGACGCTGCGCGACGTGCTTAGGGACGGCCGCAAAATCCTCCCTGAGCGCGCACTGGAGCTAACCCAGGGTGTGCTGGACGCCTTGAGCTACAGCCACAAGGCGGGCATCGTGCATCGCGACATCAAGCCGGCCAATGTGATGCTCACGCCAAACGGCGGAGTCAAGGTCATGGACTTTGGCATCGCCCGGGCTGTGGCTGATACCAGCGCAACCATGACCCAGACCGCGGCCGTGATTGGTACGGCGCAATATCTCTCACCCGAACAGGCCCGAGGAGAGACCGTCGACGCCCGCAGCGATCTGTACTCCACAGGCTGCCTGCTCTATGAGCTGCTCGTCGGCCGGCCGCCCTTCGTCGGTGATTCCCCGGTGAGCGTCGCCTACCAGCACGTACGCGAAACTCCCCTGGCGCCCAGCCAGCTGGATCCCGAGATCAGTCCCGAGATCGATGCCGTCGTTTTGAAGGCGCTGGGCAAGGACCCGGCTGACCGGTATCAGTCGGCCAAGGAAATGAAGGACGACATCAGCCGCCTGCTCGCCGGTCAGCAGACGACAGCCCAGCAGGCGACGGCCGTGGTCCCCCTGGCAGCCGGAGCAATGGCCGCCAACGCGTACGACGACGCGACCCACGTGGCTACGCCACCCACTTTCGTACCGCCCGCGGGACCAGAGGGGCCGGAGGAGGAATACGAGGAAGAAGAACCGCGGAAGAGTCGCGTCGGGCTTGCGATCCTTGTCACGGCACTGATCGTGGCGGCCTTGGGCCTCGGCGGCTGGGGACTCTACCGCATGCTCAATCCGAACAACCCTGACACGGTTGAGGTGCCACTTGTCGTGGGTTTGAGCGAAGAGGATGCGCAGACCCAGCTCACAAATAGCCAACTAACGGTTGAAGTCAAGAAGGTGAACGGCGAGGAGGAAGCCAAGGGCCAAGTAACAGCCCAAGATCCGCTTGAAAACACCGTCGTCCCGGTCAACAGCAAAGTCACAATCACCGTGAACGACGGACCCAAGACTGCAACCATTCCCAAGGACCTGGTCGGTCAGGACCGTAAGGATGCCGAGGCCGCGCTCGAGGATCTGGGTTTCAGCAATGTTCAGGCGAACAAGGCCAAGAGTGAGAAAACCAATACCCAGCCTGGCGAGGTGATCAGCGTCTCACCCAAGGAGGGCGAGACCGTACCGCTGGACACCAAGATCGTCATCCGGTACGCGACCGGGAAGTCGAAGGTTCCCGACTTCGAGGGT
>DATLQC010000136.1:0-2819 GCA_035535395.1 Propionibacteriaceae bacterium
CGGCCTGCTGGCAGCGTTCATGGCCGGCATGGCGGCCAATGTGAGCTCCTTCAACACGGTGTTCACCTACGACATCTGGCAGGACTACGTACGCAAGCACCGGCCCGATACCTACTATCTGAACGTCGGCCGGGTCGTCACAGTCGCCGGCGTCGTGATCGGCATCGGGACGGCGTTCATAGCGGCTGGGTTCAGCAACATCATGAACTACATCCAGACGCTGTTCTCGTTCTTCAACGCGCCGGTGTTCGCGACCTTCATCATCGCAATGTTCTGGAGGCGCACCACCCCATGGGCCGGCTTCTCTGGACTCGTCGCGGGCTTCCTTGGGGCCTTAGCGTTCCAGTACCTCATCGGGCCGAATATCGCGTACTTCTATCCGGGTGGTGACACCTCTGGCGAGATCAATGCCCAGATGCTCAACTTCTATGGAGCTATCGTCGCCTTTGTCGCTGATGCGGTAGTGACGGTAATAGTGACCTTGTTCACCAAGCCCAAACCGATCGAGCAGCTTGCCGGACTAGTCTGGGGCGTACCCGATCCTGATGCCGGTGACCCGCACGAGGGCTATGTACGCCGCTGGTGGGAGTCGCCGAAACTGCTCGGCTTCACCGCCCTCGGCATCGTTCTCGTTCTGTCGATCCTCTTCATCTAACGGAAAGGAGGAGATGAAAATGGCTAACTCAGAATCAACCCCCCGCCGTCGTGTCAGGGGAGCGGACAAGCTGCCACCCGACTTCCACGCTGTCGATACGCGTCCGGAGGGCGCCCGGGAGACCGACGAATATGAGGCTACCCACTCCGCAGCCAGCAAGCTGTTCGATCTGCGGTATTTGATCGGCGGTCTCTTCACTGTCTACGGGATCATGCTGACGATCTACGGATTCTTCACCTCACCTGAAGAAAAGGCGAAGGCGGCCGACATCAACATCAACCTCTGGCTTGGCATCTTCATGTTGTTGATCGGTCTCTTCTTCCTGATCTGGGCCAGGCTCAGCCCGCAGAAGCCGCCGGAACCGAACTTGAGCGGTACCGACCGGCCAATGATGCATCACTGATTGACTAGCAAGGGGGGACGACCCCCTTGAACCCCCGCGCGTGCGCAGTGCGCACGCCAAGGGCCTATTGCGCGAAGAGCAACGCCGCGGCGAAGCCGAGCGCCGCGGCTACCGTGCAGATCAGCAGCATGCCGAGGCCATTGAAAGCTGCTGCGATATACCGGCGATCTTCGATTAGCCGGACCGTCTCAAAGCTGGCGGTGCTGAATGTGGTATAGCCGCCGAGCAAGCCAGTGCCGATGATCAACTGCCATTGGTGTGGCACTAGTTGGCTGGTTACCAGACCAGTCAGCAGGCCGAGCAGGAACGAGCCGGTGAGATTGATCACGGTGGTGCCAACCGGGTAAGCCGACATGATTCGCGTCCGGATCAGCCCGTCAAGGATGAGCCGCAGCGCCGCACCCACGCCGCCGGCAACACAGATGATCACTGCCGTAACCGCGCCGCTCATGATTCACCGTTCGTATTGATCAACGGAGGGCGGAGATGCCTGCGGGAGAGCCAGATTCCGGCGACTGACGCTGCCGCACCGAGGATGACGGTCCCCATGGCATATACGATTGCCCGCCCGGGATAACTAGCGGCGAGGATGACGGTCTCGGTCGCAAGTGCGCTGTAAGTGGTGAAGCCGCCCAGGCCGCCGGTGCCGACGCCGAGCCGAATTCGCCGACTCCAGCCAGTGTCAGGACTGCGGTCGGCGAGGAATTCGAGCAGTACGCCAAGCAAGAAGGCGCCGATGACGTTGATGCCGAACGTGGCAATCGGCACGTCTGCCACCCTGGGCGTCAGCGTGGTGATCGAGTAGCGGAGTCCCGTACCAGCGCCACCACCGACGGCAACGAGTCCGATGCTCGCCCACGACAGGTGTGCCGGTCGCGGGCGGTTCGCATGATCTTGAACCGAGTTCAGATCCGGCCGCCATCTGACGCCGGCATTGGCACTACCACTACTGGTCGCGGCTGGCGGTGCGCAAGGTGGGCGGCGACAGAACCGCTGAGGAACTCGTGCATGGTGGATCGCAAGCTGCCGCGCCGGCTACCGATGATGATCATTTCGGCATCGAGGACCGCTGCAAGCCGTCCAAGGGCATGTGCGACGTCCCCTGCCAGCTCGCGGAATTCGACGCGTACGCCTTCCTTGTCGGCCAGGTCACGAATCCGGCGGGCCAGGCCGCTATCAAAGACCGCGGTATTCCAGCTCGGCTGGTCGGGATCAATCGGTCGGGATTCCACCGATCCATCCGGATGTTCGGCGACGACATAGCTGCCAGCGTCGACATTCGCGCAGACCAGCGCAGCGTTGAACAGGCGGGCGAAACGGGCTGCCTCGCGCAGCACCGTTAGCGGCTGCTTCTGCGTCACCCCGACCACGATGTACCGAGCTGTGTCATCTCCTGTCACCGCTCGACAACGCTACTGGTTCCATCGCAGTAGGGCGGCTACTGGAGCACCTCCCATCGTGGCGGCTGTCGCGACGGCAATATCAGCATCAGTCATGCATGCCGCGGCAATGAGAGCCTGATCGGCGCGCACCTCGTCGGTCGGTGTGCTGGCCCCCAGAGCCAAGCCCGGATGGTCGCTGGGTCGCAGTGTGAAATTGGCTGCAGCCTCCGGATCAACCATGAGTTGATCAACTTGGCCGCGTACCAAGGCATCAGCAACGTCGCGAACACCTAAGGCGACCGACTCGCCGCGGCCCATGCGCTCCTTGAGCTCATGCACCAGCCTGAGCTGTCTGCTTACAACCGCATCTCTGAGTGCC
>DATLQC010000137.1:0-17185 GCA_035535395.1 Propionibacteriaceae bacterium
GCTCGATGACGTAGGGCACATACCGCTCGCCGGTTGTTGGATCGAAGTAGGACAGATCGACGCCGGAGTGCTTGCTGTGGGTCGAGAGGTCGAAGTCCGTCCGGTTGGCGATACCCTCCAGCTCGCCCCATTCGCCGCCAGGGAACCCGAACCGGTATTCGATGTCGACGGTCCGCTTCGAGTAGTGCGACAGCTTCTCTTTGGGGTGCTCGAAATGCCGTAGGTTCTCCGGCGCAATGCCGAGGTCGGTATACCAGCGGGTGCGCTCGTCGATCCAGTACTGGTGCCAGTCCTCGTCGCTCCCCGGCTCGACGAAGAACTCCATTTCCATCTGCTCGAACTCACGGGTCCGGAAGATGAAGTTGCCTGGAGTGATCTCGTTGCGGAAGGACTTCCCGATCTGCCCAATGCCGAAAGGCGGCTTCTTGCGCGTTGCCTGGACGACGTTCGCAAAGTTCACAAAGATGCCCTGCGCGGTCTCGGGACGCAGATAGTGCAAGCCCGATTCATCCTCGACCGGACCCAGATAGGTCTTGAGCATCATGTTGAAGTCACGCGGCTCGGTCCATTGCCCGCGGGTGCCGCAGTGCGGACAGCTGATCTCGTCGAAGCCCGTGGGTTTGCGACCCTTCCGCGCCTCGAAGTCTTCCTCAAGGTGATCGGAGCGGAAACGCCGGTGACACGACAGACATTCGGTCAGCGGATCGTGGAACGCGTTGAGATGCCCCGAAGCCACCCACACCTGGCGTGGCAAGATCACCGAGGAATCCAGGCCGACAATGTCCTCTCGCTCGGTGACAACCGAGCGCCACCACTGCTTCTTGACGTTTTCCTTCAGTTCAACGCCGAGCGGTCCGTAGTCCCAGGCCGAGCGCGTACCGCCGTAGATCTCTCCTGCTGGGAAGACGAAGCCACGGCGCTTGCAAAGATTGATGACGCTGTCGAGTCGGCTGGTCGGGGTCACGAAACTTCTTCTCCAGACTTGTCACGGCGCCATCCCCGGCTGGGATGGAGTCCAGCGCACTAGGTTATCGCCCCTCAGCGTAGGGTCAGTTCCCGTTCGCCCCGACCACGGGCCGGCGAGCCTTGTTCGCCTCGCGCAGGAGCGCCCAAGCGTCCCCCACAGGACCCAGGTGTCCGAGCTTGTCGGGGTTTTGCACCGAGCGGATCGTCTGGATCCGCCCGTCGAGCACGTCAACCGTCCAGGTATTGAGCACCTTGTTGTCCCGATCGCGGAAGATCGCTCCCGGCTGGCCGTTCAATTCGCGCGGCTCCACTCTCGCGTCGATCTTGGCCAGCACCGGGAAGATCGAGGCAAGCACCCTGGCCACATTCTCGGCGCCGGTGACTGCCCTGGCCCATTGCGGGGCCTTACCGCCGCCGTCCCCGACCAACTGAACGTCGGCGGCGAGCACTTCACGAAGGCCGTCGACGTCGCCTACGCGCAGCGCGTCGAAGAACCGCGACGCCAGCTTCTCCCGCTCCCGACGGTCGGCCTCGAACCGGGGCCGGCCGGTGTCCATGTGGCGCCGTGCCCGCGCCGCGAGTTGGCGGCACGCCGCCTCCGACCTCCCCACGGCCGATGCGACCTCGCGGAAGCCGAACCCGAACACCTCGCGCAGCACGAAGACCGCCCGCTCGAGCGGGCTGAGCCGCTCGAGCAGCAACAGGGCAGCCATCGACACCGAGTCGGCCAACTCGGCCGACCGCTCTGGATCCTCATAGGGATCGGTCAGCAGCGGCTCCGGGAACCACTCCCCGACGTACTTCTCCCGCCGGACCCGGGCCGAGCGCAGCACATCGATCGAGATCCTGGTCACCGCGGCCGAGAGGAAGGCCTTGGTCGACGTAGGTTGCGTCGGGGAGGACTCGTAGCGCAGCCAAGTCTCTTGGACCGCGTCCTCGGCCTCACTCACGCTGCCGAGGATCCGGTAGGCGATCGCGAACAGCAGCGGCCGGAGCTGCTCGAACTCCTCAGCCCGGGTCACGCCATTTCCTCCTTGAAACCCTGCCGCCACGACGGGTAACGCAGCTCCCAGCCGAGCTCCCTTTTGGCCTTGGCGTTGGAGAAACCGCGCCCCTCCGTCATCATGCCCACCATCATCTCGCCGGCCAGCAGCCGGGCGAGCCATGCTGGGACCCGCCGCGGCGGTTTGGCCCCGGCGCACTCCGCGAGATAAGGCAGCCACTCACTGGCCGGTGCCGGCTCATCATCGACGATGTTGAACACACCCTTCGCCTGCTGCTCCACCGCCAGGACGGTAGCGCTCGCCGCGTCGTCGAGATGCACCCACGAGACGTAGCCGGTGCCGCCCCCGACGAGCGGATACAGCCGCTTGCGCACGAGCTTGACCTGGTCGTCGGTGGCGCCCGGCCCGTAGAACGCGCCGTAGCGCAGGGCCGCGCCACCAGCCCTGACGACCACATCCTCGAGGTGGTTGATCGCCTTCGTCCCCTCCACCTTCTCCAGCGGGTCCTCCTCCGTCTTGACCCATCCGCCTTCGCGGATTCCATTGAAGCTGGCGTGGCTCTGCGCGACGAGGTTGGTTACGCCGGTCGCCTCGGCAGCGGCCAGCAGATGGTCGGTCCCCTCGAGGCGGAGCCGGTTGGTGGTGGCGAAGAAGCGGTCGGCCTTCCTGAGGTTGGGCTTTCCGGCGTGCGCCTCGGAAAGGCCCGTCATCTGATTCACGATCGCGTCCGGCTCGGCCGCAGCCACCGCCTCACCGACCGACACCGCATCCAGCCCGTCCATCACGACGCCATCTGCGCCCAGCTGCGACAGCAAGCTCAGCTTGCCCGGGCGCGTCGTCGTAGCTGTTACCTGGTGGCCCCGGGCCACCAGCTGCGGCACCAGCTGTCGCCCGATGACGCCGGTCCCGCCTGCCACGAACACCCGCATGACTATCACCTTCCTGATTCCAGACTCTGTCTCTGAGACCTGAGACGAGACAGCCCCGCCTGTTTGTGACATGGCAGGAGTTGCTCGCCAGCCGGCTGTGGAGTGCTTCTACACGACTGTCATGTCGGTGAAACCCACTTGAAACGCGATCCCCCTAGCGTCTGGAGATCGCCACCCGGGCAACGAGGAGGCTGACCTTGATCGAGCATGTGGATCCGTTCATCGGTAGCTCGGTGACAGATCTTCCTGACCCACAGGGTCTGGCCGAAAGTTGGTGGTGGCCCAAACCTCGGGTCGGCAACACACATCCAGGCGCGACCTATCCCTTCGGCATGGTCTCGGTGTGCGCGTACTCCGGCGCCTATCCCACCGGCTATGGGCTCTACGAGCTGAGCACCGAGGGTGTGCCTTCCCAGCTTTACGACACCCAGATCGCTTCAGGATTCACCCATTTCCAGCAGTCCGGCACTGGAGCGATCCGCAAGTACTACAACTACTTCCGGGTTACGCCAATGGAAGAGCCGCTGGACAATCTCGGCAATACTTGGCAGCTACTCGACGAGCGGGCCGAGCCCGGCTACTACGCCACAACACTCAGTTCTGGTATTGGGTGCGAGCTCACCGTGGGTCCGAAGAGCGCGGTACACCGCTACACCTTCCCAGCCGATAAGGACGCCCGGCTGGTGATCGACTTTTCGATGGGCGGTCTGGCCATTCCGTACGGTGCCACGGTTCCGCTGCGCGCGCATATCGAGTCCATCGCTCCCGGCGTAGCCCAAGCGGAAATCGTCGTAGAGGGCGCGCCGCTGGCGGTGCACCTGGAGTGCGACGCGGGTGACTGGCGACAGCTGCTGTGGTACGACCGGCGCCTCATGCCGGGAGGCACCCGGTTGGATTTCGACCGAATAAGACCAACCACGCTGCGCCCCTTTGGTTTGATGTGGCGCGGACCAACCGAACCGGGCCAGGTGCTCGAGTTGCGATTCGGCTTCTCGCTCCGCGGTGTTGAACAGGCCCAGCAGAACCTCTACGCAGACTGCGGATCCGGCCAAGCGGCCTTCGACAGCCGGCGCACCAAGACCGCAACCGTCTGGCGACAACACCTCGACAAGATCAAGATCGAAACCTCCTCTACGACCAGGCAGACGATCTTCTCGACTGCTCTCTACCACTCGCTGATCAAGCCCTGCTTCGCACCGGAGGAAAGCCCGATGTGGCCCAGCGAAGGGCCGTATGTCTTCGACATATGCACGATGTGGGACATCTACCGCACCCAGCTGCCGCTGATCACTGCCTTGTTCCCGGCACGGGCGGTTGAGCTGGCCAATGCGCTGCTGTCGATTTGTGAGGAAGAGGGCAACCTTCCGATCGGCTATCGGATGGCCAAGGGTGCTGACCGGTTCTCGCGGCAAGGCAGCGCGCTTACCCACACGTTCCTGGCCGATCTCTGCCAGCTCGGCGTGCCTGGGATTGATTGGGACTGGGCACTGTGTCACATGGACACCGACCTGCGGCGCACGTACGGCGAGGACTACCTGCTACGTGGTCTTGCCGAGCCAATCACGCACACGCTCGACTTGGCTTTTGGCTACGAATGCACAGCAAAGGTGGCCCGTTACGTCGGTGACACGCAACTGGCGACGCAGTTTGAAGGGCTAGCTAGCCAGTGGGTCAACGCTTTCAACCGCGCCGACGGGCTGCTTGTCGACTCGACGTACTACGAGGGCGGCAAGTGGAACTACTCGTTCCGAGTCCTCCACGACATGCGGACACGAATCGGCCTTGCTGGAGGCGAGGGCGCATTCATTCAACTGCTGGACCGCTTCTTCGGCTACGGCGCCGAGCCTGTTAAGCAGCTGGGGGAACTCCCAAGCGCAGCCGACCTCGCAGCGGGATACGCGCTGAACCGCTTTGAAGGACTCAACAACGAGCCTGACATGGAAGCACCCTGGGCGTACCACTACGCCGGGCGGCCCGACCGTACGGCGGAGGTGGTGCACGCCGCTGTTCACAACATGTTCGGTCTCGGCCGTGGTGGGCTGCCGGGAAACGACGACTCGGGCGGTTTGAGTTCCTGGTATGTCTGGGCATCCCTCGGACTCTTCCCTGTCGCCGGACAGAGCCTGTATCTGATCAACGCACCGTCGTTCAGCGAATCCGCGATTGCCTTCGCCGACAAGGAGCTCCTGATCGAAACGTCCGGATTCGTCGAGCCGGTAGCCGGCGGTCCCACGCAGTACGTGCAATCAGCAACCTTCAACGGAGAAACGCTGGATCGGACGTGGCTGACAGCGCGTGAACTGCACCGTGGCGGGCACCTCAAACTGCAGCTTGGTCCGCAGGCCTCGAACTGGGGCACCACGACACGCCCGCCATCAGCTTCGGAGATCAGCACTTAACGGCATTTAGACCACGGGGGTCCGATGATTGCAGCGTCAAAAGACACAACCTTGGGGCGCAGGTCGCACGAGCGTCGGCTAGTCATTGTTGTCCGCGCCGATCCGGTGATCTGCGGACATTCCGGTGAGGCACGGAATCTCGCTGAGGTCGCGCTACAGCGCGGTTTCACCGAGGTCCGGATCGTCACCTGGCCCTTGGATTTGCTTGTTACCTCTGGCCTCCCGCTGAAGCCGCTCGACGGCGTACTGCCGTACAGCAAGGGGATCGAAGTGGAACGCCCGGAACCGGTCGGCGATTACAAGGTGGTGGACGGACGCCACCTCGCTGGGATGACCGGACGCCTCATCGAGCTGTTCACCGACGGCGTGCCTACCGTTTGCATGTCGCTCTACCTCAGCCCGCACACACTTGCCGTCTCCGAAGCATTACGCGTCGCTCGCTCCACGGGTCTGTCGGTAACTGTGGCAACCATCGCGGAGGCAGTCGGCTCCGACGTGACCAACGTGGTCCGCTCCTGTGCCGGCGATGGGCGCTTCGGCGGAGCCGCGCAGGTGCTGTCGGCCTATCTCGACAACGATCTGCCCGTCGCCGTCTCGGAGTACACCAAGGAGTTGATCATCTCCTCAGCTCAGGAGATCGACGCTCGCCACGGCACCTGCTTTGCAGAACGCTGCCGGCAGCGGGTCGCGATCTCCTACCCCGCGATCAATACGGCCGACTATCTCGACATCAAGCCCGCGCAAACAGCGGAAATCCTCAACCGGCGAGGACTCATGCGCGATGGCTATGTGCTCTTCCTGTCCAGACTGGCCCGCGCCAAGGGCGTCGATGATTTGATCACTGGATTCACAGCCAGCCCAGCGTGCAAAGAGCTCCAGCTTGTGATCGCCGGCAATGGACCCGAGGCGCAGCACCTACGGGAGTTTGCCGCAGCGACGCCAGCAGCGGACCGGATCAGCTTCCTTGACGACGTTGATGACGACGAGAAGCCGCATCTCATGGCTGGCTGCGCCGCTTTCGTACTGCCCAGCAAGCCGAGGCCTGAGTTCGTCGAGACCTTCGGGATCGCGTTGGTGGAGAAGATGCTCGCGGGTGGAGGACCAGTGATCACCACGAACACTGGCGGAATCGGCGAGGCCGTTGGCGATACGGCCTTGATCGTTCCGGTCAGCAGCCCACATTCGATCGCCGACGCGCTGGATCTGGCGGTCACGATGCCCAGCGATGATCAGGCCACGATGGCGGAGCGAGCACGCGTGCATGCTGTGCAGTTCGACCGTACGAATGTGTTCGACCGACTCCTTGAGCGGCTCACCGAGGCGACCGAGCGGGAGCTGAGCACCATCTGATCGGCTAGGCCGCCGCGGGTTTCTGCCAGACCGAGACGTGGCTCATGCTGTCGCTGCTGAACGGCTCACGCTTCCAACCGGCCCAGCGCTCCAGTAGCGACATGCGGGCAAGCCGCGCCATCAGATCAAGCTCAGCGGGCCAGACGTAGCGAAAGGGCGGCGAAAACACCTCGAGCTTGCCGTCGACGACCCAGTAGTGATGGGAAATCATGCCCTGGGACGCGATGTCGTACTCGTCAAAGCCGAGTTTGGTGTCGCTTACCGTGAAGGGCCGGACCGTTTCACCGGGTGGCAACCGTTGCAGGTCCGGTACGCCTACCTCGATCACAAAGCAGCCGCCTGGGGTCAGGTGCGCGGCGACGTTCTGGAAGCACGCGACCTGCTCATCCTGCGTGGTCAGATTCATGATCGTGTTGAACACCAGGTAGGCAACCGAAAATTGCCCCGGCACGGTCGTCGTAGCGAAATCGCCGATGGTGACATCGATCTGCTCTGCCCCCGGTTTTGCTCGGAGCCTGGCGACCATCGCCTCGGACATATCAATGCCATGTACCCGGATACCGCGCTGTACTAGAGGTAGCGCAATCCGGCCGGTACCGATCCCGAGCTCCAGCGCGGTACCGTCGAAGGCCAAATCGGCGAGGAAATCAACAACGGGATTGACCGCAGAAGGGTCGAACATGTCGGAAGCCGTCTCGTCGTAGCGCTCGGCAATGCGTTCGCCGAAGTAGTCCTTGGACACAAGGAAACTCTCTCAAATCAACCGGGAATTTGATTTAGTGTCCCGGCTTAATGAAAATGGTTCTCATGTCGGTTAGCGCTTCACGGATGGGTGTGCTTTGCTGCATGCTCATTTTGTTGGCGGTATCAGGGTGCGCGAGTGCCAGACCGGCTAGTTCTTCAGGGCCTCGCGGTGAGCTCACGATCGTGACTGCGTTCTATCCTCTGCAGTTCGTCGCTCAGCGAGTTTCAGGCGGCCACGCCGCCGTGATGAACTTGACGCATCCTGGAGCCGAGCCCCATGACCTGGAGCTCACCCCTCGGCAGGTTGCAAGCCTGACAACTGCCACACTGGTGATCTACGAAAGAGGCTTTCAGCCGGCGGTCGACGAGGCTGTCGTTCAGAGCGAAAACCGCCAAGTGATCGATACCACGACCATTGTCCCGTTACGCCCATTGGCAGTCGGCAGTGATGATCTTGATACCGGACAGTGGACCGGTGATGATCACCCAGCTCTAGATCCCCACGTGTGGCTGGATCCGACTGCCCTTGGTCGAATCGCCCGAGTCGTGCAGCAGCGGCTCTCGACTATCGATCCTGATCATGCGATCGACTACGCGCGCAATGCAGCCACGCTCAATCGGCAGCTGCGCAGCCTTGATCGATCCTTCCGCTCAGGCCTGGCGCACTGCGTACGACCAGAGTTCATGACGACTCACGCAGCCTTTGGCTACCTGGCTCAGCGGTATCACCTGACCCAGATCGCTATCAGTGGGCTCAACCCTGACGCCGAACCGTCGCCGGCACGGATCGCTGAGGTCCAGCGCTTGGCCCAAGATCACGGTCTGACCACGATCTTTTCCGAGACCTTGGTGTCGCCGGCCGTCGCCCAAGCAATTGCCGGTGATCTTGGTCTGGTTACCGATGTACTCGACCCAATCGAGGGCATCACCGATCAGTCGCGTGGTCAGGATTATTTGTCCGTCATGTCCTCCAACTTGGCGGCGCTGCGAAAGGCGGGCGGATGCTCATAGAAGCACATACAGTGCTAGCGGCCCAGGACCTTACGGTCGAACGTGGCGGACTTCCGGTGCTGCGCGGCGTCAGTGTCTCGGTACGCGCCGGTGAGGCCGTCGCCTTGATGGGAGGCAACGGTTCAGGAAAGTCCACCTTGGTCCGTACGCTGCTCGGGCTGCTCCCCCACCGCCGGGGTGCTGTAACCCTGTTCGGCTCAGCATTGCGCGACTTCCGCGATTGGTCGCGCATCGGCTATGTGCCGCAGCGCTCGTTAGCCCTGCTCGGAGGGTCAAAGGTGAAAGAAGTTGTCGCCGCAGGACGGCTGGCACGAAGGCGGCCGTTCCGACCACTCAGCCGAACCGACCGGGACGCCGTGCACAACGCCATCGCTCTCGTTGGATTGTCCGACCAGCTCAACGCCGACATTGCGAGACTGTCTGGTGGGCAGCAGCAACGAGTGCTGGTCGCCCGAGCGCTTGCCGGTGAACCAGATCTCCTGGTGCTGGATGAACCCACATCTGGCGTTGACCTGGAGCATCAGCGGGTGCTTGCAGAGGTGTTGGCGGGATTGCTGGAAGGGGGCACCAGCGTGCTGGTTGTACTACACGACGTCGGGTCGCTAGCCGGCCTCATTGACCGCGCTGTGGTGTTGAGCGACGGTCGCGTGGTCCATGACGGCGCGCTGGGTGATCTTGGTCAGCACCACCACGGATTCGGCGGCCATGGACATCACGATCATGTCGAGCCGGTTGAAGATCATGAGCAAGGCGCCGAAACCTTATTGGGCGGTGCTATCGAGCCATGATCTAAATCTTGTCCTACCCCTTCATGCAGCGGGCGCTCATCGCAGCGCTGCTCACTGGTCTCATTGCGCCGGCAATCGGCACCTACATCGTGCAGCGCCGGTTGAGTTTGTTGGGTGACGGGCTCGGCCACGTTGCGCTGGCCGGCGTCGGCCTAGCACTGCTGACCGGCACAGCACCCATTCCGATCGCTGTCGCCGCCTGCGTCACGGGTGCGGTTGTCGTCGAGATTCTCCGGCAGCGCGGCAAAGCCACCGGCGACGTCGGATTAGCCGTCTTGTTCTACGGCGGCCTGGCCGCCGGCGTCTTCCTATCCGGCATCTCTGGTGTCGGTGCCGGTAGCCTGGCGCAGTACCTCTTTGGCTCGCTCACGACTGTGACTGCAAGTGATCTAAGACTGATCGCCGTCCTTGCCGTCGTGATCTTGGTGACCACCCTTGGGCTGGCGCCGCAGCTGTACGCTGTCTCGACCGATGAGGAATTCGCTCGCACTCAAGGTCTGCGGGTGCGGCTCTACCACATCACGGTTGTCAGCCTCGCCGCTGTCACTGTCGCACTGGCAATGCGAACCGTTGGCTTACTGCTCGTAAGTGCGCTGATGGTGGTTCCGGTCGCCGCGGCGCGCAACCTGGTACGCGGTTTCACCGCCGGCCTCTTGTGCGCCCTCGGCATTGGCGTTGCGACAGCTGTTGTCGGCGCCGCGGCCTCGTTTTATGTAGATGCGGCGCCTGGGGCGTTCATTGTCCTGTTGGCCATCGCGGTCTTCATGCTGAGCTGGCCGATCTCCTACTTTTTGCGGCGGCGCTACGCGGCGGCCGTACTCCCTGAGTCGGTTGACGACGATGAACTGATGGTCCCGCACACGGTCACAGAGACCCATCCTCATCGCCATGCGCCCGGCTGCGGGCATCCGGCCGTTCAGCATGGTGACCATACCGACTTCATCCATGAAGGCCATCGACATGCCGCCCATGCTGATCATTACGATGAGCACTGAGCCGCCCGGCCGGCCCCGCGCGCAGCGCCGCACTCGGCAGCGAGCCGCCGTCGCGGACATTCTGTCTGATCAGCACGACTTTCGAACGGCGCAACAGATTCACGACGATTTACGCCATCACGGCGAACGCATCGGCCTCACCACGGTCTATCGCACTCTGCAGCTCATGACCGATGCCGGTGAACTTGACGCCATCCGTACCAACGATGGCGAGACCGCGTACCGCCGATGTTCGACAGGCCATCATCATCATCTCGTCTGCCGTGTCTGTGGTCGCACGGTCGAGGTATCCGGACCGGCGGTCGAACGGTGGGCCAATGCCGTTGCCGAGGAGTACGGCTTCCGGGAGATCAGTCATGATCTCGAGATCTTCGGCACCTGCAATAGCTGCTGAGGCTGGTGCCCTGAAGAGAACCGCCGGTACAGGAGGTTCAGGCCGTACGTTTTCCACCGGAAGTCGCGAGAAGTACGGCCCCACGGACCCGGAACCGCACGTTCCCACCAAACGTGCGAAGACGTTCAACCATACAGAATGATTCAGGTCTCGCTGGCCTCCACATTGGGCACCGCTCCGCCATAGCGCCGATCTCGTTGAGCGTACGCCTCGATCGCTCGCCAAAGATCACGACGGTCGAAATCAGGCCACAATCGATCAAGGAATACCAGTTCCGCGTAGGCGCTCTGCCACAGCAAGAAGTTGGACGTCCGCTGCTCTCCCGATGAGCGAACGAAGAGGTCGACGTCGGGAATATCGGGCTCATCGAGGAAATGCCGGAATCGCTCCTCGGTGAGCTTGCGTGGATTCAGTCGCCCCTCAGCGGCCAGCAGCGCGATCCGCCGTGTGGCGTCTACGATCTCGGCCCGACCCCCGTAATTCACGCAGAACTGCAAAGTAAGGACATCATTGCCGACAGTGCGACGCTCGGCGTCTTCCAGCTCGCTGATCACGCTACGCCACAGGCGCGGCCTCCGGCCGGCCCAGCGCACCCTCACCCCCATGGCATCGAGCTGGTCGCGCCGCCGTCTGATCACATCACGGTTGAAGCCCATCAGCCAACGAACCTCATCCGGCGAACGGTTCCAGTTCTCGGTGGAGAAGGCGTACGCGGAGAGATACTTCACCCCGATCTCGATCGCCCCCTCGATCACGTCGAACAGCGACGCCTCACCGCGGGCATGGCCTTCGGTCCGCGGCAGGTTGCGGGCCTTCGCCCAGCGGCCATTGCCATCCATCACGATCGCCACATGAGTCGGCAGCCGATCTCGTGGGATCTGCGGCGCGCGGGCGCCGCTGGGATGTGGGGCCGGCGTCGAGCGCGGCGCAGTCGGGGAAAGCTTGGCCACGTCAGGGACAATATCGAGGTGCCGACCTATCGTGACGAAGCAGTGGTTCTTCGCACGCACAAGCTCGGCGAGGCCGATCGAATCATCACCATGCTGAGCCGACGCCACGGCAAGATTCGCGCGGTAGCAAAAGGGGTACGCCGCACGACGTCGAAGTTCGGCGCTCGACTTGAACCGTTCTCCCACATCGACCTGCAGCTTGCCGTCGGGCACTCACTGGACATCATCACCCAAGTCGAATCGCTAGACGCCTTCGGTGAGCCGCTTACCGATGACTATCCCGCCTACACCGCCGGTCAGGTGATGCTAGAAACCGCCGACCGCTTGGTGGTCGAGGAGTCCGAACCAGCACTTCAGCAGTATCTGCTTCTCGTCGGAGCCCTGCGAGCACTGAATCACGGCACCTCTGACGGACCGCGTCCGGCAACGTTGATCTTGGATTCCTATCTGCTGCGAGCGTTAGCCGTTGCCGGGTATGCGCCGTCGTTTACCGACTGCGCACGCTGCGGCATAGCTGGGCCCCACCGGGCATTTTCTCCCGCGCTGGGCGGCGCTGTCTGTGAGCGATGCCGCCCCGCAGGAGCGGCGCGGCCTGCACCAGAGACGTTGCCGCTACTGGGTGCGCTGCTGGAAGGCCGTTGGCACGACACGCGCGAAGTGGCTGATCACGTGGCACGAGAGGCGAGCGGAATTACCGCCGCCTTCGTCTCCTGGCACCTGGACCGCAATCTCAGATCCCTGGCGCATGTCGAGCGTTGACCCGAGGTGGGCTCCGCCCCAAGAGTCACAACCATTCCTGGCCGCGCCGCCCCCTCGGCCAGCCATGCCGCAACGACCGCCGTTGCAGCGACCCCACAGGGCGGCATACGTACTCGCGGTAATCATGCCGGTGATCTTGCTGGCTGTCATGGCGGCACCGCTCGGTTTGGCTTGGACGATGAGCCGGACGCGGCAGCCTCCGAGCAGCGTGACGACGCCACCCCCACTGGATCCCAACGCCACTGACGGAGAACCTGGACTCGGCGATCCTTACTACCCGCAGGCCGGCAACAGCGGCTACGACGTGACCAAGTACCAGATCATGATCAACTGGGATCCGCGCACCCAGACCATCACCGGGACGACGACCATCAATGCGCGCGCTACCCAGCATCTCAACTCGTTCTACTTCGACCTGGCCCTCCACACCGACAAGGTCAGCGTCAATGGGGTGCCTGCTGAGTCCATTGCGAGAGGCTTCTCCGACGTCTATGTCAAGCCGGCACAACCGATCGCGGCCAATGGCACATTCCAGGTGGTGGTCGGTTACTCGGGCAAGCCCGGTGACATTCAGCAGGGCGATGTACATCCTTGGTGGTCGACCGATGGCGAGTGGACCATAGCCGGTGAGCCGGAGAGCTCTGCGTGGTGGTATCCGGCTAATGATCACCCATCGGACCCAGCATTGATGGATGTCTCGATGAGGGTGCCAGCGGGCATGGAGGCCATTAGCGTTGGCCGCCTGGAGTCGTCGGACAGTGGCAACGAGAAGGACTTCGACACCTGGCACTGGATCGCCCGACAGCCGATGGCGTCATACCTGAACTTCATGACCATTGGTCAGTACGAGCTCCGGCGCGGCAGCGATCATGGACTGCCCTACCTCTACGCTGTGTCTGAAAAGCTTTCGCCCGAGCAACGGAAGACTGCATTTGCTGCCCTGATGAGCTCAGGGTCGCGAATCCGAACGCTGGAGAAGATGTTCGGCCCCTATCCATTTACCGAGATCGGTGGCGTTGTCCCGGTACACAAGCTGTTGTTTGGCGGACTGGAGACCCAAACCCGGCCGGTATACGACGCGCGGTCCATCTTGGACAAGAACTTCGAGCCAGGACTGCTCACCCACGAACTGGCCCACATGTGGTTCGGCGACAACGTCACCGTGCGGCAATGGAATGACATCTTCACGACCGAGGGTTACGCGTCGTGGGCCCAGTGGGGAGCTTCGGAGCGAACAGGCGGCCGCAAGGCCAACGACATTTTGAATCGGGCGTACGAACGGCTCAAAGACGACGACAACTTTTGGAAGATCACCATGATCGACCCTGGCAGAGCACATCTTTTCGACGCCGTTTACCTACGCGGTCCGATGGCGCTGCAGGCGCTGCGCAATGTGATGGGTGACGAGGCGTTCTTCAAGATGTCCAGGGATTGGGCTCAAGATCCGGGGAGTCGCACGCTCGAGGAGTGGATGGCCGATGCCCAGTCGTACACCACAGTTGATCTTGGGCCCTTCTTCCGGGCCTGGATCTACTCTCCAACCGCTCCGGCACGGACAGCAGCCAATGGCTTCCGATAATGAAAATTCCCGCCGTATTGAGCGGCGGGAACCTTCATTTTGATATGGGGAGTTGCTGTTACCTCACTCGGTTAATGGCCGAGGTAACGGCCTTGAGTGAGGCGGTGACGATGTTTGCGTCCATCCCTACTCCCCATACGACCATGCTGTCTTCGCCTTCTCCGACCTCACATTCCACGTACGCCGCAGCGAGCGCGTCACCACCGGAGGACAGCGCATGCTCGGTGTAGTCCAGCACGCGTACGTGGTGCTCAAGTGTGGAGATAGCGTCCACAAACGCCGACACTGGCCCATTTCCTTCGCCAGTGATCGTCTGGATTGAACCTCCTGCCACAACCTGGGCGGTAAGGGAGGTTTGGCCATTTGCGGTCGATGCTGTCGACACGCTCACGAGTCGCAACGGGCTGTCCGGCTCGAGATACTCGAACTGGAAGATCTCCCAGAGCCTGCTCGGGCTAACCTCGCCCCCGCCCGCGTCAGTGTGCGCCTGTACCGCCTTGGAGAACTCGATTTGTAGCCGTCGCGGCAGGTCCAAGTTGTGCTCGGACTTCATGATGTAGGCCACTCCGCCCTTGCCGGACTGGGAGTTCACCCGGATGACCGCTTCGTAGGTCCGGCCGACATCAAACGGATCGATCGGCAGATAGGGTGCTTGCCACGCGATCTCGCGGACGCTGATGCCTTGCGCCTGGGCGCGCTTCTCCAGGTCCTCCAGGCCTTTCTTGATCGCGTCCTGGTGACTGCCGGAGAACGCGGTGTAGACCAGGTCGCCCGCGTAAGGGTGGCGCGGGTGGACCGGCAGGTTGGTGCAGTACTCCACGGTGCGACGGATCTCGTCGATGTGGGAGAAGTTGATCTTGGGATCAATCCCTTGTGAGAACAGGTTCATGCCCAGCGTGACCAAGTCGACATTGCCGGTGCGCTCGCCATGACCGAACAGGCAGCCCTCGACCCGATCGGCGCCAGCCATCAAGGCCAGCTCGGTTGCCGCAGTCGCGGTGCCACGGTCGTTGTGCGGATGCAGCGAAATGGCGACATGCTCACGGCTGTGTATGTGCCGGCTGAACCACTCGATCTGGTCGGCGTAGACGTTGGGCGTGGCCATCTCAACAGTGGCCGGCAGGTTCAAGATGATCTCTCGGCCCTGCGACGGTTGCCAAACATCCATGACGGCGTTACAGACCTCGACCGCAAACTCCATCTCTGTGCCCGTGAAGATCTCCGGCGAATACTCGTACCCGAACTCGACGTCGCCCAGGTACTGCTCGGCGTACTTCATCACCAGCTCGGTGCCCCGCGTTGCCAGTGCAATGCATTCGGCCTTGTCGACATGGAAGACCACGCGGCGGAACAAGGGCGCTGTGGCGTTGTACATGTGAATGGTTGCGGTCCTTGCACCCACTATTGATTCTGCGGTGCGCTCGATGAGATCTTCACGGGCCTGGGTCAGCACCGAGACGACCACATCGTCGGGGATCTTGTCCTGCTCAATCAGCTGCCGGACGAAGTCGAAGTCGGTCTGGCTGGCAGAGGGAAATCCGATCTCGATCTCCTTGTAGCCCAACTGAACCAGCAGCTCGAACATTTTGTGCTTGCGGGCAGGCGTCATCGGATCGATAAGCGCCTGGTTGCCGTCACGAAGATCAGTTGACAACCAACGTGGCGCCTTGGTGATCACATTAGACGGCCAGGTGCGATCTGGAAGATCAATTGGGGTAAACGGCCGATAACGGTGAAAGGGCATGGGGCTGGGCTGCTGTACGGGTACGTTTTGTACCTTCGTGCCGAACGAAGATGAACCGCTAGAAGCCGCGGACGTGGCAATGTCTGACATGATTCCTCGCTGGTAGATGTGGAGCGGACCGGAAGCACGTCAAGACTCCGCAGCGAGGATGCCGGCCCCTACTGGGCCTCGCTGCGGCAGCCGAGGAGAAGCAGCGCGAAACGGCGCTGGGTGCTTGCCACGTCGTCACTGTAACACCCGGGATTATGCGCGGCCTAAACGTCGTCTCGAAAATGCGTGGCGTGGTCGCGGCTGAGTACGGCACCCTAGTCTGATGCCGTTCGTGCGCGTCGACCCCGACGCCTTGGCCCAGGTCACCGCTGTTGCCTGCATTGAGGAGGCAGCGCGGCAAGTCGATGACCCTGACGCATTCCCGACGATCCCCGAGATGCTCGCTGGGCAGATGCGTTACGGCTGGGATAGCGAGCCCGCAGAGCACTATCTCCACACACCGGAGGACGGCACTGATCCGGTCGGCGTGCTGGTCGTGGACTTGCCGACCCGCGACAATCTGCATTTGGTCTGGGCTCAGATCTTCGTACATCCTGATCATCGCCGCCGCGGCCACGGTTCAGTGATCATGAATGAGGTGTTGCGGATCGCGCGGCGGGCTGACCGCAACACGATCTGGGTGTGGACAGCTGAAGATGATGATCAAGGAGCCCAGTGCTTTGTGGAACGGTTCGGCTTCCGGTACGCCAGCCACGACGCCCGTCGGCGTCAGATGCTGGCCGATGTCGATCAGACGGAATTGCAGCGGGTGTGGGCGTCGGCTGAGGCAGCGGCAGCCGACTACTGCCTGGAGCGGCTGCAGCTACCGATTCGCGACAGTGTCCTGAACGAGCTAGTCGATGTAACCGCGGCGATCAACGATGCACCGATGGGCGATCTGACCTATGAGGACGAGAAGTTTGATCTGCAGCGACTTCGTGATCTAGAGACGGGCGTAATCGGTCGTGGGGAACGCGGGTATCGAGTCCTTGCTCGTCGCCGGATGACCGGTGAGCTGGGCGGGCACACGATGGTGATCGTTCACCCGTTGATGCCCGAGGTCGGCGGTCAGGCTGATACCGCGGTCGCACGCCAGCACCGTGGCCACCGGCTCGGCCTCCTTCTCAAGATCGACATGATGCACTGGCTGGCAGAAGTGGAACCGCAGCTGAAGATCATCGAAACCTGGAACAACGTCGACAATGCTTTCATGATCAATGTGAACGAGGCTATGGGCTACCGGCTATCTCGCATCTTCAACACCTACGAGCTGCGTCTCACCTAACCGCCCAGCCAACCCACTCACGCCTACTCGCCGAAACCTACGTTCACGTAGATTGCTTACGGTCTGCACAGGTTGCAACCTGTGCAGACCGTAAGCAACCTGGGTTTACGTAGGTTTCCGACAGTGGGATCGTCTTCCTCTGGTACTCGGTCGGTGACAGCGGGTCAAGCAAATGAGCGGCCATGCGCGGTGAGTCCTATCCTCTGCGGGCCCGCCGATCAAGCGCCACGCTCGCCGTCAAGCTAAAACCGGCAAATT
>DATLQC010000138.1:0-10501 GCA_035535395.1 Propionibacteriaceae bacterium
TTGTGCGGAAAAACGCGATCAAGAGGAGGTCAGACTCGGCTCGTGCTGTCCGTATGTGTCGGGGCGCCGCGGGAGCTGTTGGCACGGGCGTGCTGGATGAGCCGTAGCCCAGCACGCCAGCCGATAAGGAACAGCGCCAGAACACAGCTGGCAACAATGATGAAAGACAGCTGTACGCCTGTACCGGTGAGCACCCTCAAAACCATGCCGCCGATGACGGTGCCCAGCCACACTGCTACACCGGATTTCACCGAGACCGGATGTCGCCACGTCCGCCCAATGAGGGTGCCCATCAGGCAGCCAGCGAGGAATGGCCAGGCCGTATGCGCGACGCCAAGCAGGTCGGTGGTTTCCTGGTGGCTGCTGCGTCCGAGGATGGCGAAAACCAGGATGCAGATTACGTCGACAGCGATCGCTGGCAGGATCCGCATGATCCTCACATTACGCTGAGGCCATGGCGTCCACAGCCAATCGCGAGGAGTCGGCGACGGCTAACCCGGAGATGGCTGCGCGCCTGAACGCTCGGATCATGGGAATCGAGACCGAGTACGGCATCAGTGCCTTGGCGCCTGGGTCATCAGCACCGCCTGGTGGATTTGGCAGTGCCTTCGTCGAAGACGAGTTGCATCCGATGCAGCTGTCCAATCACGTCGTCAAGGCGTACGGCGCGTCGGCACCTGGTCAGCCGGCCGGCTGGGACTACGAGACCGAGACGCCGCTTCGGGACATCCGTGGGTACGAGATCTCCCGCGCCGCTGCCCACCCAGACCAGCTGACTGACACCGACCTAGGCATGGCCAATGTGATCTTGACCAACGGGGCCCGCCTGTATGTCGATCATGCGCACCCGGAGTACTCCAGCCCTGAGGTAACCTCCGCGCTGGATGCGGTGCGCTACGACAAGGCCGGCGAGGCCGTGATGGCGATTGCGGCCCAGCGTGCCACCCAGTCGTTGGGACGCTCAGTGCGGCTGTATAAGAACAACACCGACGGCAAGGGTGCCTCGTACGGAACCCACGAGAACTATCTGCTTCAGCGCAGCACCCCGTTTGATCGGATCGTCACCCAGTTCACCGCTTTCCTGGTTTCTCGGCAGGTGATCATTGGCGCCGGGCGGGTAGGTCTGGGCCAATCCAGCCAAACCCCCGGCTTCCAGATCAGCCAGCGCGCGGATTTCTTCGAGGCAGAGGTAGGCCTCGAGACCACGCTCAATAGGCCGATCATCAATACCCGCGACGAGCCGCATGCCGACGCCAGCAAGCATCGTCGATTGCACGTGATCACCGGAGACGCCAACCTGTCGGAGATCTCCACCTATCTCAAAGTGGGCACCGCGTCCTGGGTGCTGCGGGTCATCGAGGCAGGCGAGCTCGGCAGCGATGTTCGGCTCGAGGGACCGGTAGCGGCGATGCGGAGCGTCAGCCATGACTTGTCGGTACGGGAACCGCTGTTCTTAAGCGACGGGCCCAGCATGACCGCACTGGACCTTCAAGAGGTGTACCTGGACGCCTGCCGCAATCACTACGAGCGGGTGGCCGGCGATCTCACCGAGACGGCTCGCATTGAGGCGAAGGACATCTTCAGCCGCTGGCAGGACTGTCTTGATGCGCTACGCACCGACATCTTCAGCCTGGCGGACCAGCTCGACTGGGTGGCCAAACTGAAGCTGATGGAGTCCTACCGGGAGCGGGACGGGCTCAGCTGGTCGGCTCCCAAGTTGGCGCTCATCGATCTGCAGTACGCCGATGTCGATCCGCGGCGCAGCCTCCACCGGGCCCTGCTGTCCAACGGGAAGATGCGGCGGCTTGTCAGCGACGACGACATCGAACGGGCTCGCACCTCACCGCCGGAGGACACGCGGGCCTACTTTCGTGGACGGGTCATGGAGAAGTTCGGGTCGTCGGTGGTTGCGGCCTCCTGGGATTCGGTGATCTTCGACGTACCCGAACGTCCGGCGCTGCAGCGGCTGCCGTTGCTGGACCCCCTTCGGGGCACTCGGGAGCAGGTTGGGCAGCTGATTGATGAGTGCGATTCGGTCACCGAGCTGTTCGCTGCCCTCGGTCGGTAAGACTCCCTGGCTAAATCTCGATTGCACGCCCTCCTCTCTCCGCATGGAACCTACGTGCACGTAGGTTTCATGCGGTCTGCACAGGCAGCAACCTGTGCAGACCGTCAGCAACCTGTGCAGAGCTCTCCACATCGACAGCTCGACGCCGGCCACCCGGGCTGGGAATGTCGTGGTGTTGTGGGTGGCGTTGGTTAGGCTGGAGGCCAGTACAGACGAGGAGCAGGTATGGCTGAGTCAGAGCAGAGCCAACGCAAGTCAAGGCGAGCCGACGATCGTGAGGTCGAGGAGCTGGCGCCTGCTGATACGGCGCACAAGGCCGAACTGGACTCAGAGGTGGACTCGCTGCTGGATGAGATAGATGACGTACTCGAGGTGAACGCCGAGGAGTTCGTACGCTCGTTCGTTCAGAAGGGCGGCCAGTGAGCGACGGAAGACATGTCGTTGAGCTGACCTCTGAGTTCTTTGGTATCGGGTCGTCTTCCTTTACTGACTTCGTCTCTCGCGTGGCCCCAGATGTGTTGCCGTCCTCGCGCACGGCTGTCCCCGGGGTAGGTGACCTGACGCCGCACGGCACCACGATTGTCGCTGCGGCCTTTCCCGGTGGCGTCGTCATGGCTGGAGACCGGCGGGCCACGATGGGCAACATCATCGCCCAACGCGACATCGAGAAAGTGTTTGCCGCCGATGAGTTTTCGATCATCGGAATTGCTGGAGCCGCTGGACTCGCGGTGGAGTTGGTGGGCTTGTTTCAGGTCGAGCTGGAACACTACGAAAAGATCGAGGGCGCCCCACTCTCCCTAGTTGGCAAGGCAAACCGGCTGGCCACCATGATCCGGCTCAATCTCGGCCTTGCCATGCAGGGCTTGGTGGTGGTGCCGCTATTTGCCGGCTGGGACGAAGCGACGGGAGAGGGCCGGATCTTCTCCTATGACGCCACCGGCGGGCGTTACGAGGAGCACGCCTACTTCTCGGTTGGCTCCGGCTCAGTTTTCGCCAGGGGATCGCTCAAGAAGCTCTATCGGCCTGATTTTGACGCCAACGAGGCGGCAATGGCAGTGATCCAGGCGCTGTATGACGCTGCTGACGACGACTCGGCAACCGGCGGCCCCGACATGGCACGCAAGATCTTTCCTGTAGTTCTAGCTGCGACCGAGGACGGCGTGCAGCGCTTGAGCGATGATGAGACCACAGAGCTGGTCGAGCAGTTGATGGCAAGCCGCGCCGAGCGACCTGATGGACCGGGAGCACCACTTGCCTAGAAGTCGTCGTCCTCGGGAGGGGACGCTCCGATGAGCATGCCGTTCTACGTTGCGCCCGAGCAGCAGATGAAGGATCGGGCCGACTACGCGCGCAAGGGAATTGCCAGGGGCCGTTCCGTAGTGGTCTTACACTTCGCCGAGGGCATCTTGTTCGTCGCCGAGAACCGGTCCCAGGCGCTCCACAAGGTCAGCGAGATCTACGACCGCATCGCATTTGCGGCGGTCGGTCGTTACAACGAGTTCGAGAACTTGCGGCAAGCCGGCATCCGCTACGCCGACGTACGCGGCTACACCTACGACCGGACCGACGTCACTGGTCGCGGACTTGCCAATACCTACGCCCAAGTGCTGGGCACAATCTTCTCCTCCGGCGGTGATAAGCCATACGAGGTGGAGATTGTGGTCGCCGAGTTGGGCGCGACGCCGTCGGAGGATCAGATCTACCGGCTGACGTACGACGGCTCGGTCGCCGACGAAGCCGATTTCGCAGTCATGGGCGGATCTGCTGAGGTCATAGCCGAGGTGGTGAGTCGGGGATTCAAGCCCGGCCAGCCCTTGGCAGACGCGGCCAAGCTTGCGGTACGCGCCCTCGGTTCCGACGGCGGCCCGAACGCAGCACCCCGGTCGCTGGGGGTGGAAGCGTTGGAGGTGGCGGTCCTGGACCGGACCAGGGCAATGCCACGCAAGTTCCGGCGTATCAAGGGTGATCGGCTTGCCGCGCTGCTTGCTGATGGATCCGAACCCGTAGACAGCACGTGAGCCAGGCCAAACCGCCGACCGGTGCTGAGCAGCGCTCTGGCAGCCGTGTGGTGATCATTGGGGCCGGGCTCATTGGCGCGTCGGTCGGGTGCGCTCTCTCAGCCGCTGGCTACACCGTTCACCTGCGTGATCACAAGATCAGCCATGCGCGGGTTGCCGCTGGTCTGGGTGCGGGCACGATCGAACCTCCGATCTCTGCAGATGTTGATCTTGTTGTGGTCGCTGTGCCACCGGGTGCCATCCCCGACCTAGTGGTGCACAGTCTCCAGATCTATCCGAATGCGACAGTCACAGACGTCGGCTCGGTCAAGGCTGGGGTTCTCGACGCTCTCTGGCAGCGTGATGTCGACCTAGGCCGCTATGTCGGCTCGCATCCGATGGCTGGATCGCACCACTCCGGCCCTGTAACGGCACATCCGGACCTGTTCGTTGACCGCACCTGGGTCGTGACGCCCCACAGACGGTCGGCCGCCGGATCCGTTGAGCGGGTGCGAGCCGCGGTCCGTGCCTGCCGCGCGCGCGAGCTGATCATGGATGTTGATGATCATGACGCCGCGGTAGCCCGGGTCTCTCATCTACCTCACCTAATGTCGGTGCTGGTCGCAGGCCACCTCACCCGAGTGCCGGACCAAGACCTCATGCTCGCTGGACAAGGTCTTCGCGACGTCACCCGCATCGCAGGCAGTGATCCAGAGCTTTGGCAACAGATCTTGGGTGCTAACTCCAACGCCGTACTGGAAGAGTTGCGCGATGTCCAAGATCAGCTGGGCTTGTTGATCAAAGCTGTTGAGGCTTCGCCGGCCAGCGACGAGCTGCGAAGCCAGCTGGAGCGCGGCGTCGCCGGGACTCGCAAGATCGGTGGCAAGCATGGGGCAGCGCCGGTCAGATACAGCGAAGTCGTGGTCGCAATTCCTGACTCACCAGGAGCGCTGGCCCGGCTGTTCGCAGACGTCGGTGCTGCTGGAGTGAACGTCGAGGACGTCTCCATCGAGCACGACCCTGTCCGTGAGATCGGCTATCTCGCGTTGTCGGTGGCGCCGGAGCAGGCCGACGCGTTGATCGAAACCATGCTGTCGCGCGGCTGGACAGTCTCATGAGACGCGGCCGGTACGCTGAGGCGCGTGTCTGAGGCAGCGATGACAGACCAGTCTGACACTTCAAGCGAGCCGAGTTTCGACTCCGGCTCGGATCGACCGCTGGTCATCGCCATCGACGGCCCCAGCGGCTCAGGCAAGTCGACCACGGCGCGAGGCGTGGCCAACAGGCTTGGGCTGGCCTTCCTGGACACGGGAGCGATGTATCGGGCCATCACCTGGCTCGCATTGGACGAAGGCGTCGATCTTGAGGACCGATCGGCTGTCGCGCGTCTGTTAGACCATGCGTCAATAGAGGTCAACTCCGACCCGCGCCGTCCTGCCATCGCCATCAACGGCATCGATGTCTCCGATGCCATCCGAGCCCCTCAGGTCTCCAAGGCTGTCAGCGCAATTGCCACCAACCTCGACGTACGTGCCTATCTGGTAGCGCGGCAGAAGAAGCTGATCGCCGAAGCTGTCGGAGGCATCGTTGCCGAGGGCCGGGACATCACCACCGTGGTAGCTCCGGACGCCGACGTACGCGTGCTGCTGGTTGCCGACCCGGCGGCGCGAGTGGCTCGCAGGCATGCCGAGCTAGCCGAGCATCAGGTTGACGTAGACGCTGTTCATGATCAGGTGATCCGCCGTGATCGCGACGATTCTCTGGTCGCGGAATTCGAATCGGCTGCTCCTGGAGTCCACGTTGTGGATTCGACATCCCTCAGCCTGGAGGAGGTGATCGAGACGATCTGCGCATTCGTTCCGGTCCGGGCCCTGGGAGACAGGCGTGATAGAAGGGGTTAGCCCCGATCTTCCGCATACCGATCGGATGCCGGCCACGAAAGAATGGTTTTTGCGGCTTACCAGGCCGGTAGTGCGGTACGGGCTCCGGCTCGGCTGGCGGGTACAAGTGCATGGTGTTCGGAACGTTCCGCGTTCCGGGCCGGTGATCTTGGCGGCTAACCACATCGGATTGTTGGATGGGCCGGCCCTGGTGGCACTAACCAGGCGGCTCACGTTTGCCTTGGTAAAGCGTGAGGCCTTTACCGGCGCGGTTGGCCAGTTCCTCATTCATCTAGGCCAGATCTCCCTCAACCGTCGAGAGATCGATCCACAGGCAATCAAAAGGGCCGTTCAGGTATTGCGCGCCGGCAAGGTGCTGGCTGTCTTTCCCGAAGGAGGACGAAGTGGCGGCGAGGTCGCCTGGGCGAAGGGAGGAGCCGCGTACCTCGCGATGATCACAGGCGCGCCTATTGTTCCGGTGGCGATTCTCGGCACTCGGGAACCGGGGCAGCGCAAGAACCAGATACCTCAGTTACGAAAACCAATCCACGTGGTCTATGGCGAGCCCTTCAACGTGCCCCGATCGTCATGGCCACGCCGTAAGGCCGCAGTCGCGAAGTGGACCGAGGTCGTTCGGGAACGGCTCGCCAATCATGTGGTCGCAGCGCAAGCTGTGACCGGGCTACCCTTGCCGGGGCCACCGAAGATCAAATCGGCTCTTTCTACCGTCCAGTTGCCAGCAGCGAGCAGGCACACGAGTCCTTAAGCGAAGCGAACATGACTGACATGGCGACTGTCGAAGAGCCGCAGGTCTTGCCTGTCGTAGCGGTTGTTGGCCGGCCCAACGTCGGTAAGTCGACTTTGGTGAACCGAATGCTCGGTCGCCGCGAGGCCGTAGTCCAAGACGTACCCGGCGTAACTCGGGACCGGGTCTCCTACGACGCCAACTGGAATGGGCGACAGTTCGTGCTAGTGGACACCGGGGGATGGGCTCCCGATGCCAAGGGGATGGCTGCTCGTGTCACCGAGCAGGCCGAACTGGCCGTCGCGGCGGCGGATGCCGTGGTCTTTGTCGTCGATGCGATCGTCGGACCGCAGGACATTGATGAGGCGGTCGTCAGGGTGTTGCGGCGCAGCGGGAAGCCGGTGATTCTGGCAGCCAACAAGGTCGATGATCAGCGAACCGAGGCCGACGCGGTCGCGCTGTGGCAGCTTGGCCTGGGTGAGCCGTACCCAGTGTCGGCGCTGCACGGCCGGGGGAGCGGGGACCTGCTGGATGCGATTCTCGTGGCGATTCCCGAGGCGCCGAGGGCGCTGTCCGAGGGAGTGCAGGGGCCGCGGCGCGTGGCGATCGTCGGCAAGCCCAACGTCGGGAAGTCCAGTTTGCTGAACAAGCTGGCCCGACAGCAGCGCGTAGTCGTTGATGAGGTCGGGGGGACCACCGTCGATCCAGTCGATGAGCTCGTTGAGGTGGATGGCGAGATCTATCGGTTCATCGATACAGCCGGAATCCGTCGCCGGGTCAAGGAGGCTGCCGGACATGAGTACTACGCCAGCCTGCGTACCCACGGCGCCATCGAGCGGGCCGAGGTGTGCGTCGCCGTGGTCGATGCCAGCGAGCCACTGACCGAACAAGATCTTCGCATCCTCAGCTCGGTCGAGGAGGCCGGTCGAGCGTTGGTGATTGCGTTCAACAAGTGGGACCTGACCGACGATGAACGCCGCCGTTATCTGCGGCGCGAGATCGAGCGTGATCTTGTCCACTTCAACTGGGCTGCCAAGATCAACATTTCCGCTCTGACCGGGCGCCACGTCGATCATCTCGGCGCGGCGATCAAGGAGGCCCTCGCCAGTTGGGAAACCCGCATCTCAACCGGCAGACTGAACGCCTTCTTGGGCCGGATCGTCGCGGCACACCCACACCCGGTGCGTGGCGGCAAGCAGCCGCGAATTCTGTTCGGGACTCAGGCTCATGTCGGCCCACCCACGTTCGTCCTGTTCACGACTGGGCAGCTTGAACCGGGCTATGTGCGCTTCTTGCAGCGTCGGCTACGCGAAGAGTTCGGCTTTCGGGGGACACCGGTGCATGTCGAGCTACGGGTGAGAGAGAAGGGAAAGCGGAAATGACGAGCGACGATGTCCGAGTCAGTGATCAGCAGGCCTTGGCAGTCGAACTGGTGCAGGCGCTCGAGTCGGGTATTCATGGTGATGAGCTGCGCCGCTTCTTCCACGACGACGCAGAGCAGATTGAGTATCCGAGCCTGGTGGATCCACGGGTCGGACGCCGGGATCTCGACAGCATGATCACCGCAAGTGAGCTCGGTGCTGGGATGCTGGCGTTCCAGCGCTACGACGTCAGCCGCTGGATTGAGAGCGAGAACACGGTGATCTGTCAGGCCCAGTGGCATGCCGAGCTGGCCAAGGACGCCGGAACTCTGCGGAAGGGTCAGCGGCTTCACACCTACAGCGTCTTGATCTTCACCTTCCGTGACGACAAGATCATCCGGCAGGAGGCGTACGACTGCTACGAGCCGTTCGACTACTAACGACTGCTACGAGCCGTTCGACTACTAATCGGTGTTGAAGTCATAGGCCTCCGTCAGCCACTCCCGAAGCTGATCAACGACTTGATGGGCATCAACTGAGTGGGCCTTGGCGGGTGGCCGCCTTCTGGCTAGTCGGATTCGGCGCTGATGTAGCGTCGGGCTCGAGCCACAGCACCATTGCAATCTCCTCGCCCTGTTGCAGATCGGAGTTGCGTGCCGGGCGGCGGTAGTCGGTGGTGCGGAACCCGAAGTTCTTAGCGAAGCCGACCGCTCGCGCGTTGTCGGTCCCCACCCAGTAGTACAGCTGCACGTAACCCTGCTGGATCGCCAGATCCGCCGCGGCCTCGACGAGTCGCCAGGAAACGCCGGTACCCCGTGCGTCGGGCACGACGTACAAGCCGAAGACCTCGGCCGCTGAGGGGTCCGGCTCGTAAGGTCCGAGGCTGACGATTCCTTGCGGTACCGAGCCTCGTTCGGCCAGCAGGCGGTGCGACCGGGTCATCCGGTCACGCCAGAACTGCTCGTCACGGTCAGCTTCATCTGCCAGGCTTGCGGTGAATGAATCGGGGGAGTCTGCCAAGGCGCGCAGGCGGACTTCGCGGTACAAGGCCCACTCAGACTCGTCCAACACCCGCACGGTGATCTCCGTCATGGTCCACAGTTTCCCCCCTTCACTCCAGACCGCATGCCGCTGGGTTGGGCTTGGCTCAGCCACTTCCGGAGTCTGTGGAGATCACGGCTTGAGCGTGCCGAACAGCTGCATACGTCTCAGTCAGTGTTGAAGTCGTAGGCCTCAGTCAGCCACTCCCGAAGTTGATCATCGACTTGATCACTACTCGTCAGGTTGATCAGGTGAACGATCCGGTCGGCGGCAGCTGGCAGCGTACGGGCGATCCGCACGTCGTTGAGTTCGTATGGGAGATAGAGGCTCAGGAGCGCAGACCGTACGCGGGGCCGGAACTCCGCGATTTTGCGATCGCTCTTGAGAAAGATCCCCACATTGACCGCATCCTCGTGAAGTGGCCCGAGACTGCTCAGATGCTCGATGACGGCGGCGTAGATCTCGCTCACCCAACGCGGGTGGCGAGTCAAGAGGTTGTCGACGGTGATGCCAGGGACGCAGACATGCGCCTGATTAGCAGACGCGAATTCCCGCTCGCAGTTCGGGCATACCCAACGGGCCACGCGGCCGATTGTGCCGCAACAATCACCGTTGCTGACCAGACGCGTCCTCGTAGTAGAGTTCCCGCTCGTGGCTGATGCTCGTTGAGCACGGCCAGCGGGCTGTGGCGCAGCTTGGTAGCGCACTTGACTGGGGGTCAAGGGGTCGCGAGTTCAAATCTCGCCAGCCCGACAGAGTGAAGTACCTAGTCAGGCGGCAAATTCATCCGTCGAAATATTGCATTTTCATGATCGTCTTCGCCGTTGACCACCTTTTTGACCACCTTTTCACGCAAGCGCATCGCTTATCCAGGTCAGTGCCTCACGCGACACGTCAGGAGAGACGTGGCCGTAGACGTCACCGGTGATCGCGACGCTCGCATGACCGAAGATCTCAGAGACCACCTTGAGCGGCACGCCAGCCGACAACATGACCGAGGCAGCAGAATGCCGCAACGTATGCAATCCGACCGTGGAAGGCAGGTTCGCGCGCTTTGCCGCGGCCTTCAGACGAAATCGACGCCGGCCGTTATCCCAACGGCCACGATTGCGGCGTCCCAGCTGAAGTTGCTTTTCCGTGTACTTCGCTATCTGGGCGGCGTACTGTCGAGGCAGCAAGGACGTTGTGTACAGAGGCTACGGTCTCCGTCGCCCCTGGCTCGTTGTTCAGGGTGAGACGATCATGACCACAGCAACCCGGCACGGCGACCTCCAGCAACCCTGCCGCGCGCAACCGACAGCCAAGAGCAGGATCGGGTTGATCGTTGCTCTGTCCATGGCGGCTGGACTGATTGCCGCCGTGGTTCTGGTGGCCATGCCGTTCATCCCGGCAAGAGAGAATGTGCTCAC
>DATLQC010000139.1:0-7398 GCA_035535395.1 Propionibacteriaceae bacterium
CTTCGGTGAGATCAAGGACGTGGACTTCGGACCAGGGCAGCTCGAGGCAGACACTGTCCGGACCAGTGCCGATCAAGCCCTGGTACGTGTTGGGGCGACTGGCTTCAACTACTTTGTCCGGATTCCCACGCCAGTTCTGCAGGTGCGGTTCTCAGACAACTATCTCGATCTTCGCGACGGCGATGTGGCCGAGATCGTCGCTCGGGGACTTACCGAAAATGTCAGTAATGATCAGCTGCGGCCGGTATCCGGGTTCTCGAGCCGTTGATGCCCCACTTCGGTGGAAACCACGACGTCACGGCTTGATCAGTAGGCGCGTAGCGCTGCTTAATACGAGTCCTGCCTGAGTAGCCGGTGATCTCCGGGTACGCCAGCCTGGCGTACTTATCAACCTCGCAGAACAGGTTTTGGCAGTCGATCAACTGCAGGCGGCGACCGTTCAGACCCGGGAAGCCCAGTCCCAGACGGCCGAAGTGTTCGGATTGGGAATCGCTCATGTAGCGGATGATCTCCGCTTCAATACCCCGGCTGCTCGGACCGAAGCATTTACAGATTCCGTCGTTCGCTCCGGGTCCGGGGACCACGAAATCCATCTCATCAAAGTTGATCAAGATTGAGTAGTTGATGTCGATGATCAATTGGAACGCCAGGAAGTCGCCTATCCCCGGATAGCTGCGTAGGGTCCAGAATCCTTCCGCCATAGACGCACTCGTCTGGAGTTTGGTACGCAGCCGGTCGTACAGCATCCTCTGCAACAACAGCAGATGATTCGTGTGCTTCCGGAAGGCGCCCAGCGGCGGGGGAGGGATGACATAGGCGGGCGAGTAGATTCGCTCGCCGCGAGAAGCCGCCTCATTCAACACCTCGTCATAGCGATCAAGCCGAAACGTTCCCCATGCAAGATCACCAAGTGCCGCCTGCAGCAGCTCCCAGGTCGACACGCGATTGAAGAACCTGAACAACAGAATTCGGAAAAGCACCTCATCCGGATCTCGACTGCCCCGGTAGATCACCCTGTTGATCAAATACTGGCTAACGCGGTCTGAAGCACGGTAACAATTGGTGAACCGGTATGACGCCATGATCGGGTCTGTGGTCCAGGGACGTGGATCTCCGCGCAAGCGAGCTTGATAAACCTCCTGGCGCGCTGCCGCGAACCGCCAGTACGTCTCGAACACCGGCGTTGGCTGGAGACGGTGGCCAGCCACAATGACAGTATCGACGGGCCTACTCGGAGCCGAATTCGATCTCAACTGCTCGATGATGCCGTTTCTGGAGTGATCACCTCGACGCCATTCTCAGACAGTGCGTCCAGGAGGTCAGGTGGTGGTTTGGAGTCTGTCACCAAATAATCGGCACTTCCAAGCTCGGAGATCTGCGCAAAAAGCCGGCGCCCGAACTTGGACGAGTCTGCCAAGATCGCCACGCGTGCCGCTCGCGACATCATGTCGCGCATCATGGCCGCCTCCCCCACATTGCTCGTCGAGTAACCGACGTCTACAGATATGGCGCCGACTCCGATCAAGGCAAGATCGCAGCGGATGTCGAGCTCAGTGCCTCCTGCCACCCGAAGGCTGACGGGGCCGATGGTGGCTTGGGTGGTCAGGCGGACTGCGCCGCCGAAGACATCTACGGCGACGATTACACCGAGCAGCAGTACGAACTCACTGGTCGCTTGCCCGTCAACGCGGAAGCCCAGGCGTTCGCTACCGCGCTCGAAGAGCGGATGGGGTCGGTCGTACGCTGCGTACCAGGCTTCAGCCTTGACGTTGCCCAGCCCACCACCATCGGGCTCGGTGATTCTTTCGTTGGCGGGTTCCTTGCCGCACTCGTACGAAGGAGAACAGCTTCGTGGACGTAATGTCACTTCCGTCCAACCGCCCCCCGGACCGGTTCTACCGGGGTGGTCGGAAGATCACCGATTTTCGGGGAGAGCCGCCCGCCGGCGACCGCGAGCCCGAGGACTGGGTGGCATCGACCACAACGCTCGCCGGTGAAGAATCGCTCGGCCTTACCGTCCTTCCTGATGGCCAATCGCTGAAAACCACGATCGAAGCCGAACCCGAAGCGTGGCTGGGAGGTGCTCACCTCGACCGCTTTGGTGTCGACACGCGCCTGCTCGTGAAGCTGTTGGATGCGGGCCAGCGGCTGCCGGTCCATGCTCACCCAGACGTCTCGTTCGCCACTCAACATCTAGGAAGGACGCACGGCAAAGCGGAGGCGTGGTTCATCGTCGATGGGGGTGAGGTTTACCTCGGCCTGAAGCAAGATGTGATCTTGGACGACCTCAAGTCGCTGGTGATGAGCCAGGACGTCGACACGATGCGCGGCCTACTCCACCGAATCGAGGTGCGTCCCGGCGACATTGTCTATGTGCCGCCGGGTGTCCTGCATGCGCCTGGTGCAGGGATTTTCCTGGTGGAACTGCAGGAGCCTGAGGATCTCTCGATCTTGTTGGAATGGCAGGACTTCGAGTTGGACGGCGAACGCGACGGACATCTTGGGCTGGGATTTGATCTTGCGCTGCAAGCCGTCGAATGTCGGGGCCGAAGCGCTGAAGAAATTCGTCAGCTGGTACGTCCAGCCGGGTTCGGGTCCTCTGTGCTGCCGGAAGCTGCAGACCAGTACTTCAGGTTGGAGAGGGTCGCGCTGGATGGGCAATCAACGCTGGAACCCGGCTTCGCCATCCTGGTCGTTCTCAGTGGAGAAGCCGACCTTGCCGGCGGGCGCACTACCCGTTTGACGGCTGGCAATACTGCAGTCGCGCCGAACGCATTCGGACCGCTCGGACTCCGCGGGCGCGCTGAGGTCCTGGTCTGCCGGCCGCCTCGGCCGCGCTGAGATCAACTTCTTGACGTCAGGGGGCGCGGCCCGCCACCAGCCACGCCCGTGCGCCAAGCCTGAAGGGCTCATCACCGGCGCCCAGACGTTGCTGGAAGTCGGCCTTGAGTTCCGCTCGCCGGTCAGGTGCCAGCGAGGCCACGTACGCGCCGGACGGGGCAACTCCGAACTCGAACGGCTCCCACAGATCCTCAAAACTTTCGTAGCCGGCCGTGACGACCACCTCAGAGATCATGAGCTGCTCCAGGCCAGCACTCGCCCACAGCGCTTCGAGTTCATCAGGTGTGCAGTACCGCATAGAGCGGCCCTCGTCGAGGTCGGCGGCCGACGGGTCAAGCGCGATCACCGAATCCCAGAAGCGCCGCAGCAAGGTCATCTGGCCGGCGTAATCCCAGACGGCTGCCGCGACGGTACCGCCGGATCGGGTCGCGCGGCGCATCTCGCGTACACCGGCATCGGCATCGGTCATGAAATTCACCACAAGCTGAGCAAGCGTCCGGTCGAAGATTCGATCGGCGAACGGCAACGCCTCAGCGGCCGCAACCTGGGCGTTTACGCCGGGCAGCCGGTCCCGGCATGCCTCGACAAATGACGGCGACGGATCGATTGCGGCCACCTGTTCGGCGCCGAGCAGTGTTACCAGCTGCCGGGTCAGCGCACCCGGCCCACAGCCCACGTCGAGAACCCGCTGCCTGGGGCGCACATCTGCGAGGTGGATCAACTCCATCGCGAGCTCGCGGCCGTACCTGCCGATGTGCCGGTCATAGACGTCCGCGCCGTGGAGAAAGGTGTCCGCTGCCGGTGTCCCGCTCATGGCGAACCAGTCTCCGACAGGCGTAGGCATGCTTCAAGGCCTTTTGGCACCCGGTGGAAGCGCAATCGGTTGTGCCGCCTGGAAAAGATTCTGTATCAGCGTCCGAGGCGTGGACTCCTTCACGCACTGGTTGGCGACTGCCGCCTCCAGTACGTCTTCGATCACAAGCGTCCAAACGTCCGGTTCCGCGTGCTTGCGAGGGGTCGTTTGCGATCACCATCGCGGATCACAATCGCGAAGACATGCCCGGAGCAGTCCGTTTCAGTCGCCTCAGCTGCTCGCCTCTAACGCGGCGAGCAGCACATCGGCACTCACTCGAAGATCGGCGGCCCGGCTGCTCTGCCCGTGCTCTTCGTACGTGGCAGCGGCTGCAAGCCTGCTCTCGACTTCCGCTTTCACAATTGCGCGCTGCGCCTCGGCGTCGAGTACGCGACGCTCGGCCTCCGCTGCCCCAAGTCCGACTGCTCCGCCAGCCACAAACTCGGACACGATCGTCACAGTCTCGCCGGGTTCGACCGCCTCCGCATTGTCCAGTGCCGCGATCGCGTCCCGCAGTGCGCCTACTGCGATGCGATCCCGGCCCCGAACCGCGGCGCGGAGTTGTCGGCGCAGGTGCGCCCGCAGGTCATCGTCGGATTGCATCACCAGCAGGTGAATCCGCCGTCGACGAGCAGATCTACGCCGGTGCAGTAGCTTGCCGCCGGAGAGAGCAGAAACACCACAGGCCCGGCGATCTCCTCAGGCTCGGCGTACCGGCCCATCGGTATCTCTTGAGAGAACTTTTCCACCAGATCGACCATCTCCGGTCGCGTGTTCATGGGAGTTGCGGTATAGCCGGGGCTAACGGAATTCACCCGCACGCCGCCATTGACCCACTCCACGGCCAACGATCGCGTGAGGTGGCTGACCGCAGCCTTGGCGCTGTTGTAGTGCACCTGCTGGAGGCCCCGGTTGACGATCGTGCCGGACATCGAACTGATGTTGACGATCGAGCCGCGGCCATTTCGCAGCATCGCCTCGGCCTCTGCTTGGCAGCTCAAGAACACGCCTGTGACATCGACGTCGTAGACCCGCTGCCACTGATCAAGTGACATGGCCTCTGCGGGGGCGGCGTTGGCGATTCCCGCACAGTTGACCGCAAGAGTCAGTGGCCCGAAGGCACGCTCTGTGCGTTCCACCGCAGCGCGTAGCTGAGCCACCTGGGTTACGTCAGCACCGATGGAGAGACAGTGTCCACCCGCTTCGGAAATGGCCTCAGCAGTGTCAGCGTTGGCGTGCTCGGCCAGATCGATCAACCCAACCGACGCACCGCTGGCTGCTATCGCTTGCGCAATGGCCTTCCCGATGCCGCTCGCCGCCCCGGTAACCAGTGCTACTTCACCGGCAAGCGAGAAACTCACAGGGGCCATTTGCAGTACCTCCTCATCGACCGGGCCTACTCCAAAAGGCGTATTGCACATGCCCCTTGAGGCGGATGTATGTGAGTTTTCCAAAGGCTAGCGTCATTGTCCTCACCACCTGGAGGGCACGACATGACTGCTATTGATCACACCATCACCCGCCCGACTCCCGTCCTTCCCCGTCGGCGTCGGCGCCTCGCTCATGCCCTGGCCAAACCGGGCTGGGTGATCATGACCCTCCTTTCGCTGCTGACCATCTTCTTTGTAGTGCGCTATCTCGCGTTCAACCCGGACACCTACTTCCCCGAGCAGCGTGAGGTGTACCTGCGGCGCGAGTTCGTGCTCGGCGTCCATGTGCTCTCCGGCATGCTCGCCGTGGCTACTGGCCCCTTCCAATTCGTCAGCAAGATCAGGCGCCGGTTCCTGCGCGTGCACCGCTCTCTCGGCGTGGTCTACATTGCAAGCTGCACGGGATTGGGCCTCTCAGGCCTGGTCCTCGCCACCACCTCCTACGCCGGCTGGACAACGTCTTTGGCATTCGGTCTGTTGGGGCTGAGCGTGTTGTTTACGACTTGGACCGCTCTGCGCATGGTGCTGGCTCGCCGCATCGGTGATCATCGTCGCTGGATGATCCGCAGCTTCTCGTTGATCTTCGCTGGCGTGATGCTGCGCGTTCTAAGCCTTTTCTACGAGGTGCTCAGCGGTGTCGGCCTGGTGTCGTTCTCCTTCGAAACGGCGTACGCCTGGATTGCCTGGCTCTCCTGGGTGCCGAACCTGATGATCGCGGTCTGGTTCACTCGTCAGCCCAAGCCGGTGGCATGACCCGGAAAGATCGTCTAGTGAAATCGACTGACCGCGAATGGTGCCAGCAAGGGGTGTCGCTGGCCGGTGATCATCTCGTACGCGAGAAGCTCACCGATGATCAATGCCAGTGTGGCACCGCTATGGGTAAATGCGACGTAGAGGCCCTCAATGTCGCCGAGCTGGCCCAGCACGGGTTCTCCATCACCGGGTACCGGCTTCGGTCCGATGCCATAGCTCGCGGCGCTGAGAGGCGGCGTGCCCATCAGCACCTGTGATGCCTCCGCGAGCAGCTCATTGATCGTCTCGGCCGGCACCCGATAGGTGCCATCGGCTAGCACCTCGATGTGCGACTCGGTCCAGCCGGCGTCGACGACTAGGCCGCCGTTCGTGGTAGGTCGCAAAGAGACGCGCGGCGTGTTCAGCACGGCTCGCAGCTGGGTCTCCACAGGGCGAGTTTTGATCAACAGCGCCGGGTTCGTGGCATCGAGGATGCTGACACCGAACTCTGCCGCCATCTTCGGCACTGTGGCACCCGTCGCCAGCAGGGCGGCGTCCACTGGTATTGCATCCTGGCCCTCGGTCCTGATCTTTGTTACGCGGCTGCCGTTCGCGATCACGGAGGCTGGACCGGCGTTGCTGATCAACTCGCCCCCCAGCTCGACCAGCTGCATGACCAAATAGTTGATCAAGGATGGTAGATCGACCCAACCCTCACCCGGATTCCAGATCGCTCCCGATGCCGGGATGGCTGTCGCATTCACTCCAGGTATTCGGGCTGCAACCTGGTGGGGATTCAATAGCTGGCTGTCGTAGCCATAAGCCACATTGTGGGCATGCATCTCGCGGAGGAGCTTGGCATTCTGCGGCGGCTGCCACATCAGTCCTCCGTCGAATCGCAGCCAGCTCTGCGTTGGCTGGCGCGCGAAGAGAGTTCGATAGCGGTCGATGCCGACCATCCGGAACTGGTGATAGTGCTCCGGCCAGTTGCTGGCCGAGTTGATCCAGGACAGGGATCGGCCAGACGCGCCGCTAGCGAGGACTCCCTCGGTCACCAGCCATACCTTGGCGCCGCTGCGGGCGAGGTAGTAGGCGCTGGAGACACCGATGACGCCTCCGCCGATGACTGCCACTCTGGGCTGTGATTGGTTGCTCATAGCACTGAGATCAATCTAGAGATTGCGCGGCAGAGGGGAGAAGCGATGGTGACCTCGAGCCGAATCTCAGGCAATGATCAAATTGCTCGGGGTTTCGAGCGCTCAAGATCTCGGCGAAATCATTGTCGCGGTGGGATTGGCACAGAATCTCGCCGCCTGCCGTGCCTTGGTGACAGAGGGAATCCAGCGCGGCCACATGTCCTTGCAGGCAAGCAATATCGCTCTTGCCGCCGGCGCCAGCCCAGACGAACTGCCGGAGGTTGTGGCACGCCTGATCAAAGACAAGGTGGTACGCCAAGATCACGCCGAGAAGCTGCTCGCGGAAATGCGCTCGGAGCCGCCGGGAGAGCAGTGACCGCCTCAGCAGTCGGTGATCTTGCGTAGC
>DATLQC010000140.1:0-3280 GCA_035535395.1 Propionibacteriaceae bacterium
GTTGCTGTTTTGGCTGTGGATCACGGCGTACGCGATCTTGCTCGGTGCAGAGATCAACGCCGAATCCGAGCAGCAGACCATCGCCGACACCACGAAGGGCAAGGAACAGCCGCTCGGTGAGCGTGGTGCGATCAAGGCTGACTCGGTCCCAAGCGGCGACCCCGAAGCTCCTCAGCAGGAACGCTGATAAGGAGCGCTGAGATGGCCGAATCACGTCGAGTGAAGTGCTCTCCAGAGCAAGTGTTTGCCGTACTCAACGACGGCTGGGCATATCCCCTCTGGGTAGTTGGCGCATCTCGGATGCGCGACGTCGATGATGGCTGGCCGGCTCCGGGTACCAAGCTGCACCACTCGTTCGGGGTATGGCCAGCGTTGATCGACGACACCACCGAGGTGCTTGAGATTGAACCCGGGAAGCGCCTGGTGCTGGAGGCTCGCGGCTGGCCCGTCGGCAAGGCCCGGGTAGAGATCACAGTAGAGGCAAACGGTGACGGCACTCTCGTCTCGATCTACGAAGACGTCACTGGCGGCCCCGCTCGATTGGTTCCAGAGCCGATACGCCAAGCTGGCATTGACTTCCGTAACCGGGAGACGCTGCGGCGGCTGGGCTACATCGCCGAAGGCCGCCACAGTGATCAGCCCAATATCTCCGAACGATCCGGCTCTGCTGATACTTGAGCTCGACCGCCAGCACTGATCCGCGGGGTCAGCCGGGCACGCGCCAGCGCAGCCCGAGCCGCATTCATCCCGCAGGCGCCGTGTACCGCGCCGCCGGGGTGCGCCGAGGAGGATGCCAAGTAGAGCCCCCGGATCGGCGTGTCTGCCCGGCCCAGACCTGCAAAAGGTCGGAAGATCAACTGCTGATCAAGTGCCGCGGTGCCGCCGTTCAGGGAACCGCCGACAAGGCTCGCGTCACGCCGCTCCAGGTCGAGAGGAGTGAGAATGCGACGCGCAATGATCCGCTCCGAGAACCCCGGCGCATACTGCTCGATCCGGTCCTGCATGCGATCGGCAAACCGTTCAGCCTCGTCCGCGTCCCATGACCCGGTGAGATTTCCACCGGCGTCGTTGCGCACCCGCTGCGGCACGTGCGTGTAGGCCCACATGGATTCGGTCCCATCCGGCGACCGCGTCGGATCCGCTGTGGTCATCTGGCCCATTAGCAGGAAGGGGCGGTCAGGGATGCTGCCGACGCCCAGCTGGGCGACGGTCATGATGAGCTCCTCAAAGGAGTCGCTGATATGCACGGTCCCCGGCGCGTACGGCGGCGGTGTACGCCACGGTGTCTGGGCGCTGAGTGCGTAATCAACCTTGAATGTCGCAGGGTCGCGGCGAAAGCCGGCCATCTTGACCCGCACTCTCGGTGGCAGCTCGTCGAAGGTGACTAGCCGACCGTAGAGGTGCTCGGCGTGCACGTCGGCCAGCACGGCGCGGCGGGTGCGCACAAGTTGATCATGAACCTGTACGCCGACCGCTCGCCCGTGAGCAACGGTGATCTTGGTCACCTCGGCGTTGCAGACCACCGCCCCCCCATGCGCAACGAAGCGGTTCCGTAGCGCCTCAGAGAGCTGGCCGGCACCACCCTCAGGGACTGGAAATCCGATCGTCTGGCCAAGCATGATCAACAAGAGCCCGAGGAAGCCAGATCCGGGAGCATCCAAAGGAATGTCTGCGTGCAGGGCGTTTCCGGCGAGCAGCAACCGAAACGCCTTGCCTCCGAACTCCTGCCCAAAGGCGACGGCCGCGGGACTCAGCATCTGGCGTACGTAGGACAGGCCGCCCACGCGCGGCAATTTGATCATGGTCCGCAGCCCGGGCCCCAGCGGCGGAAACGGCGTGACGAGTGCGTCGACCAGGCTAGGACCAATCCGCTGCCATTGATCGACAAGAGCTCGCCACGCCGCTCCATCGCCCGGATGTTCGGCATCCAGCATGCTGGCGGTGACGTCCAGGTCGCGGTGCAACATCACCCACGATCCATCCGACAGTGGATGCCCAAGCACAGCAGGGGCGTGTTGCCAACGCAGCCCGTACTCCTCCAGATGCAGTCCCTTGATCACCCGGGACGCGTACCCCATCGGATAAAAGGCGCTGAAGGTATCAGAGACAAAATCCGGATGCAGTTCCCGATCACTGCGTACGGCGCCCCCGACCTCTGGTTGTGCCTCCAGCAGCAGCGTTTCCCATCCGGCATCCGCCAGCCGGTTGGCGGCTACCAGGCCGTTCGGACCTGCACCAATGACAACAGCATCGACCTCACGAGGCAGCGTCATGTTTGCATCTCAGAGCATCGGCCGTCCGCCAGTAACCGCCACTCGAGCGCCCGAGACGTAGCTCCCGTCATCGGAGGCGAGCAGAACGTAAACCGGCGCTAGCTCCTTGGGCTGGCCTGCCCGGCCGAGAGGGGTGTTCTCGCCAAACTTCTCCACCTTCTCCGGCGGCATTGTCGCCGGAATTAGCGGAGTCCAGATGGGGCCTGGAGCGACGCTGTTGACGCGAATACCCTTCTCACCAAGCATTTGGGCGAGGCTGGCGCAGAAGTTGGCGATGGCGGCTTTGGTTGCGGCGTACGGGGCGAGCCCCGGGTTGGGCATGTCGGAGTTCACCGATGAGCTGCCAATGATCGACGCGCCCGGCTTCATATGGGGGATCGCAGCTTTGCATAGACGGAACATGGCTCCGATGTTGGTATCAAAGGTGTAGTCCCACTCGTCGTCGGGGATCTCATCGAGCGTCTCATGGGTCATTTGGTAAGCAGCGTTGTTGACCAGGATGTCGACGCCGCCAAGCTCATCGACCGCTGTCTGAATGATGTCCCGACAATGCTGCGGATCGGCTACGTCGCCCTTCACGAGCACCACGCGGCGGCCCGCCTTTTCGACATATTCCGCGGTGTCCTTGGCGTCGGAATCCTCACTGAGATAGGAAATCAGTACGTCGGCGCCTTCGCGCGCGTAGGCGATCGCAACGGCGCGTCCAATGCCTGAGTCGCCACCAGTGATCACGGCGACCTTATCGGTCAGCTTGCCGCTGCCTTTATAGCTCTCCTCACCACAGTCGGGTACCGGAGTCATCTTCGACTGAACGCCCGGCACGTCCTGCTGCTGTGGGGGCTGGCTCATCTTTCCTCCTTGATATTGGTGTGCTGAGTCAGTTACCCCCGAATGCTGAAAGTGAACCCCTCTCGGCAGTCGGCAAGAGGCAAAGCAGAACGCACGCGGCGGAGAGCCAAAGCAGTTAGCCTGGGCCGCGTGGGGGTAAGGCAAGAGGCTGAGCTAGC
>DATLQC010000141.1:0-5533 GCA_035535395.1 Propionibacteriaceae bacterium
CGGTGGGCGACGTGGTAAGGCCGATCCTCGGCCTTGGGGGTCGGACCCTTTCCCTCCAGCCCCCGCCGCACCCGGCCTCCCGACCCGGCCGTATTCCCTTTGCCCTTACGGCGGACCGCGCCCTTGCGCTGGCTATTGCCCGGCATAGCGGACTCTCCAACGTGGACCCTGTGGGGTATCGGAGATCTCAAGTCCGAGCGCGGCCAGGGAATCACGGATGGCGTCCGCGGCGGCGAAGTCCTTGCGTTCCCGTGCTGCCTCCCGATGCTTCAGCAGCTCGGTGACCAAGCCATCCACGACCGCGGCCAGCTGTTGATCACCGCGACGCTCCCAGGTAGCACTGGTGGCATCTAGTCCCAAGATCGCCAGCATGCCCATCACTTCAGCCAACCGAGTCGCAACAAGATCGGTCTCGCCCGCGTCCAGCGCGAAATTACCTTCCCGTACGGCATTGTGCAGCACCGCAACTGCGGTTGGCGTACCAAGATCATCATTCATAGCCGCCACAAACTCTGGCGGAACTCGCGGCGCCGTGAGCCCGACGACATCGGCAGCGCGGCGTACGAAATTGTCGATCCGCTCGAGCGCTGCTACGGATTCCGCAATTGCAGCATCGGAATACTCGATCGTTGAGCGGTAGTGGGGCTGGATCAAATACAGCCGTACCGCGCGGGCCGGGAATCTCTTGATCACCTCTGAGACCAGCGCACTGTTGTCCAGCGACTTGCTCATCTTCTCCCCGGCACTGGTTACGAGCGCGTTGTGCATCCAATACCGCGCGAAACGCTGTCCTGCGGCTCTGGACTGTGCTAGCTCGTTCTCGTGGTGGGGAAAGCGAAGATCAAGACCGCCGCCGTGGATGTCGAACTCATCGCCAAGGTACTTGCTCGCCATCGCTGAGCACTCCAGATGCCACCCTGGACGCCCTCGCCCCCAGGGCGTCGGCCAACTTGCCGTCTCCGGCTCGGTGTCCTTGTGGCCTTTCCAGAGCGCAAAGTCACGCGGATCCTTCTTGCCGCGCGGGTCGGAGTCAGCGGCTGGTTCCATGTCGTCGATGTTCTGGTGGGACAAGGAACCGTACGCCGGCCAGGACTTCACATCGAAATAGACATCGCCAGAACCGTCGGGTGCCGGATAGGCATGACCGCGTTCGATCAGCACCTTGATCATTTCGATCATCTCGGGGATGTGACCCGTGGCCCGCGGCTCGTATGTCGGTGGCAGGCAGCCGAGCGCGGCGTACGCTTCGTGCAGCTCGCGCTCGAAGCGGTAAGCATGCGCGAACCACGGAGTACCGGCCTCCGCGGACTTGATCAAGATCTTGTCATCGATGTCGGTGATGTTGGCGATCACCGTGACCTGGTAGCCGCACCAGGTCAGCCAGCGGCGTAGCACATCAAAGACAACTTCTTTACGGATGTGCCCCAGGTGCGGGCCGGCCTGCACCGTCAGCCCGCAATGGTAAATCGAAACGCGGCCGGGTACGACCGGCTCGAAGGTCCGTACCGATTGCGTGGCGGTGTCGTAGAGCCGGAACGCATCTGAGCTCGCGTCCGGCTCGGCCTGTTGCGTCACGAGGCTTGTTTCTCCCTCTCTATGGCCATCAGCCGCCGCATGGCCTCGACGCCCTCGCGCAGTGCCTTGATGTCACGTTTGGACATCGTCGCAAGGTACGGCTCAAGGCTGGTACCGATCGAAGCGCGCATCAATGACAGTTGCTGGTAGCCCTTCTTGGTCAGTTTGATCATCCACGCTCGGGCATCGCGCGGGTCCGCGGTGCGGTCGACCAGGTGTGCGGCCTCCAGACGCTTGACATGGTTGGTGATCGTCGGCTGGGAACATTTCTCGGCCAGGGCAAGATCGCTGATCCTCGTTGGCCCGGCGTCGTGCAGTCGAGCGAGCAAGCGGGCAGCGGCGAGGCTGATGCCGAACCCGTCTTCCTTGGGAACCCAGCGCACCACGCGCGCGGCAGTGGTGATGAGATCCTCGCCGAGCGCGTGGAGATCTTCGTCCATTCGGAGAGGATATTAGTTTTCGGCGAGACGCGAGCGATCACCCGAAGACCCCTTGTGATCGGGAGCGTCGGTATTACGCGACCGATCACCTGACAGGTCGGTCATCTTCGGATGGCGGCCACCACGAGATCGGCGAGCTCGGCGTAGGCTTCGGCGTCACTCAGCTCCGTCGTGGCTGCGATCTCGCCGCTGGTGATCCGTCGCATCGTCGCCGTCACTACCTCACCCACGAATGCGGCATGGACGCGCCGGAATGCGCCGGCCCCAGTGCCTTCGTCGATCAGTTCACGTACTCGCTGCGCCGCGGCCAGCGTGTTCTGTTCATAGATTTCGGCCGCCGGACGGAAGTGCGCGATGTCATCTCGGAACGCCCGACTGGCCGGGCGCAGCGCCTCGGCAACGGCCTCGAGATACCGAGTGACGCGCTTGGCGGGCGCCCGAGTGTGCACAATCGCCGCTTCCACTTGTTCGGTCGCCCGCTTGAAGAAGTGCCGCACAGCGAGCACGGCCAACTGTTCTTTGCTGGAAGCAATGGCATACAGCGTGCGCTTGGAGCAGTTCAGTTGAGCCGCGAACTGATCCATTGTCAGGTGGCTGAATCCCTGTGCTAGTACAAGATCGACGAGCGCATCTCGCAGATGGGTCTGCCGATGGGTCAGTCTGCGTTCCAGCAAGGCGGCTACCATGGTGGTACTAACGTACTCTCCGCAGTACCGGTGCGAGGACCAACGATCCCAACCGGACAAGGAGCGAGATGGCCGCCGATCGCCTATTGCCAACCGAAGAGGGCGCCGAGTTGGTGTCGCTGGTGAGGGAGATTGCGCAAGCTGAGTTGGCGCCGCGCGCCGCCGCAGCCGAGGCGGCGGAACGGTTCCCTCGCGATGCTTTTGCCATGCTGGGCGAGGTGGGACTTCTGGGTCTGCCGTACCCGGAGGAGTACGGCGGCGCGGGCCAGCCGTACGAGATCTATCTGCAGGCTCTGGAAGAGGTTGCGGCGGCATGGATGACGGTCGGCGTGGGCGTCTCGGTACATGTCATGGCGACCTATCCGATGGCCGCGTTCGGTACAGCAGAGCAGCGTGCGACCTACCTGCCGGAGATGATCGGCGGAAAGATGCTGGGCGCGTACGCGCTCTCTGAGGCGCAGGCCGGATCCGACATCTCGGCCATGACGACCCGGGCGAAGCACGCCGATCATGGTTATGAGCTCAATGGCGCGAAAGCCTGGACTACCCACGGGTCGTACGCGGACTTCTACACCACCTTCGCGCGGACCGACGACGACCCTCGCGGAGGCGTGACCTGTTTCCATGTCCCAGGGCGTGCGCCGGGTCTGACTTTTGGTAGTCCGGAGCACAAGATGGGCCTGAACGGCTCGCCGACGACGTCGTTGTACTTCGACGCTGTCCCAATCGATGACAGTCGACGCATTGGAGATGAAGGCCAGGGTGCCCGAATTGCCCTTTCAGCGTTGGATTCTGGGCGGCTGGGCATCGCGGCGTGCGCGACCGGACTGGCACAGGCCGCGCTGGATCTCGCGGTGGATTACGCCAAGCAGCGGGAGCAGTTTGGGCGTCCAATAGCGGAGTTCGAAGGGCTGCGGTTCTTGCTGGCAGAGATGGCGGCCGCGGTCGACTCGGCCCGTGCGACGTACCTGATGGCGGCCCGCAAGCGAGACGCCGCGCGACCGTTCAGCCGCGATGCAGCGGTCGCCAAGATGATCGCCTCCGATGTTGCGATGAAGGTAACGACCGACGCGGTTCAGGTGTTGGGAGGTTACGGCTACACACGTGACTATCCGGCCGAGCGCTATATGCGTGAGGCGAAGGTAACTCAGATCTTCGAGGGCACCAATCAGATTCAGCGGCTCGTCATCGCTCGCCAGCTGCTGAAGTAACCGACTCCAGTAACCTCCGACTTGACAAGTCGGAGGAGGGGAGTGGGGAATGAGGCTGCGGGAAAACGATGTCGTGCTTGTCACTGGAGGCGCGTCGGGTCTCGGGGCAGCCACTGTGCGGTCCGTTGTTGATCATGGCGCGTCGGCGGTCATCATTGATCTGCCTGGCTCAGCCGGACCCGAGCTGGCGGGCGAGCTGGGGGAGCGGGTTGGCTTCGCCGCGGCCGACGTACGCGACGAAGATCAGGTGCAGGCCGCGATCGCGGCTGCAACTCAGCTTGGCACGCTCCGAGTCGCTGTCAACTGTGCGGGAGTGGGGACTCCTGGGCGCGTGATCGGCAAGCGCGGCGTGCTGCCGCTGGAGGCTTTTCGCACCGTGATCGACATCAACTTGGTCGGCACCTTCAATGTGCTCCGGCTCGCTGCCGCGGCCATGATCGACAACGAGCCGCTCGATGGTGATCGGGGATTGGTGATCATGACCGCAAGTGTTGCGGCCTTCGACGGACAGATCGGTCAGGCGGCGTACGCGGCAAGCAAAGGCGGCGTCGTCGGATTGACGCTGAGCGCGGCGCGGGACCTGGCAGACAAGGCAATCCGGGTGATGACCATTGCACCCGGCGTCATGGAAACCCCGATGATGGCCGGCTTGCCAGGCGAGACGAAGTCGATCTTGGAGGCTTTGGTGCCGCATCCAGCACGGCTTGGGCGTCCCGAGGAGTACGCGATGCTCGTCTCCTCGATCATTGAAAACCCGCTGCTCAATGGAGAGGTCATCCGCCTGGACGGGGCCTTGCGGATGCCGCCGCGTTAGTTGATCGAGGCGTCTGACCAAGGCGCTCGTTCAGCCGGTGGGTCAAATGGATCCGCGAAGTAGAACCGAGCTTTGTTCACCTGCCCGTCCGCCAGCTCAACAATTCCGATGATGTTGACGGGACCTTCGCCATAGTCGACGGTGCCCTCCGCTACCCAAACCGCTGGCCCTCCCGTTACGCTCCGCCACCGAATACGCGGCGGTCCGGGCACCTCGGCATACATCCCCATGATGTTGCTTCGACCGACGAAGCGCTCACCGGACTGTGGCCGCTCATCGACGGCGTCGTCTGCAACGAGTGAGCCGACAGTGTCCAAATCCCATCGCTCCCAGGCGGCGAAGAGTTTTTCGGCGGTCTCCCGGGCCTGCTGATCGGTATCGGTCATGGCCGCTTGATCACTTTCTGGATTTTGCGCGGAGGGTGCCGATATCGAGGTACGCCGCGGCTGGCTCCTCGTCGGCCTCCGACCCGGCCGTCCCGTCCTCCCAGGGGTCGTAAGGCTTTTGGTCCTCGTCATCGGCAAAGCCCTGCGATGGATCAAATGGGTTGGCGAGCGGTCGCTCCGATTCCATTGCCGAGACGGCGACCTCCTCATCGGGCAGCCCCCGCAGCACGGTGTTCACATATGACTGCGCCGCCTCAACCATAGAAATCTCAGCCCGAGCCCGCTCGCTCGCGAACCAGCGGTGCTCCAGCATTTCGTGGTACAGCTCGGCGGGCTCCAGCTTGGCCCGCAACTCCATCGGCACCGATTGCACGATTGGCTCGAACTGCTCGGTCAGCCACTCGTGTGCCACGATCGCCTC
>DATLQC010000142.1:0-4656 GCA_035535395.1 Propionibacteriaceae bacterium
AACGTTATGGCACCGCAGTGGCTGAAGGCGCCCGTCCCGTGTCGTCGCGCGAGATCGTGATCCTGCTAACTGCGGCCGGTCTCCGGCGCCGCCGGCCATCCCGCTTAGCCCGGCCGTGAGCCGCTGAAGCCGATGAGCCCTGTTGCTCTGCGGGCCGACTGTAAGGCGCAGACTAGATTGGCTCGGAGATGCGAAGGAAGGAAGGAGCCGGGCTATGAGTAGTTGCACCCATCTCGACGCCACTCCGCTGACCCCATTGCCGATCGACTTCCAAGCCGCGTGCAGCGATTGCCTCGCCGTCGGCGGGCGGTGGGTGCATCTACGGCGTTGCCTCACCTGTGACCATGTCGGTTGCTGTGACTCCTCGCCGGCACGTCATGCCAGCACACACGCTCGGGTCAGCGGCCATCCAGTCGTGACATCAGTCGAACCCGGCGAGCACTGGCGTTGGTGCTACTTCGACAAGGTGGGCACATGACAGCGTCGCTGTCCGAGGCGCGACCTGAGCGGATCGCGCGTCCCGTGTTATTGACCGTCGACGACGATCCGAGCGTGTCGCGAGCTGTGGCTCGAGATTTGCGCCGTCGCTACGGCGAGGACTATCGGATCATGCGCGCCGATTCCGGTGAGGAGGCGTTGCAAGCCATCAAGGACGTGGTGTTACGCGGCGAGCAGGTGGCTGCGATCTTGGCCGATTATCGGATGCCACGAATGAATGGCGTGGACTTCCTTGAGCAGGCAATGGATCTCGTGCCGCAGGCGCGGCGCGCGCTGGTTACCGCGTACGCCGACACCAACGCAGCGATCCAGGCGATCAATGTGGTCGATGTTGATCACTATTTGCTGAAGCCGTGGGAGCCGCCGGAAGAGAAGTTCTATCCCTTCGTCGATGAGCTGCTGGAGACTTGGCAGCGGGAGGCCAAGGCACCCGAGCACAAGATCAAGATCCTGGGTCACCCGTGGTCGGCAGCCTCGTACGAGATACGCGACTTCCTGGCCCGCAATATGGTGCCTTACCGCTGGTACAACGTCAGTGATCCGGAGGGTGTGCACCTGCTGGCCGCAGCCGGGGCGGAGGAGAGGCAGGCGCCTGTGGTGATTACCAGGGATGGCAAGCCTTTGGTGCAGCCAAGTCTGTTCGAGGTAGCCAATGCTGTGGGGCTGACCACGACTCCGCAAGGGGAGTTCTACGACGTGGTGATCATCGGTGGCGGTCCTGCCGGTCTGGGCGCCGCAGTGTATGCCGCGTCCGAGGGCTTGAAGACCGTGGTCGTAGAACGCGCTGCAGCGGGTGGTCAGGCCGGTCAGAGTTCCCGGATCGAGAACTATCTCGGCTTCCCGGACGGGGTATCCGGCGACCAGCTCACAGACCGAGCACGACGGCAAGCGCAGCGATTCGGCGCCGAGCTGTTGACTGCGCGAACCGTGGTCGACCTGGAGGTTCGAGGTCCGGCGCGGCGCGTCTTATTCGACGACGGATCCTCAGTTCTGACTCATGCCGTGGTGTTGGCGACGGGCGTCAGTTATCGGCAGTTGCAGGCGTCCGGCGCCGATGAGCTAGTGGGACGCGGTGTCTACTACGGGTCGTCTGCGACTCAGGCCGAGTCCTGCCTTGGAGATCACGTGATCGTCGTCGGCGGTGCCAACTCTGCCGGCCAGGCGGCCGTCTTCTTCTCACGGTACGCGGACAAGGTCACCATGGCGGTACGTGGGGACTCGTTGGAGAAGTCCATGTCGTCCTACCTGAGCGAACAGATCGCCGGCATTCCGAACATCGAGGTTCGACTGAACACGACGGTGCAGAGTTGTGCGGGGGATGATCACCTGCAGTGCGTCACCTTTGTTGATCACGCGGGAGGCCAGCAGGTGGTCGATTCCGGGCATCTGTTCGTGTTCATTGGCGCCGCACCGCTGACCGACTGGCTTCCGGATTCGTTGATTCGTGATGCCAGCGGTTTCGTGGTCACGGGACCGGAATTGACAGCTGGTGGCAAGCGTCCCGCGTCGTGGGACTTGGAGCGCACCCCATACCTGTTGGAGTCAAGCATTCCGGGTGTCTTTGTTGCTGGCGATGTCCGCGCCCAGTCGGTGAAGCGGGTTGCCTCCGCGGTCGGCGAAGGCGCGCTCGCCGTCACTTTGGTCCATCGTTACCTGGCGGAGCAGTAGGAGTTGATCATGAGCGAACAGACCGCCGAGCCGGTGCGCCTGAGCCCTGCGGAGCTGCGCACCCTGTTCCTATTCGAGCAGCTCGATGATGATCAGCTGAGCTGGCTCAGTGAACACGGGTATTGCCAGACCTGGGTGGCCGGCGAGCCGGTCTACACCGAGGGTGACCCGGCGACCTGTTTTTACGTGCTGCTCTCCGGCACCTTGTCCATGCACCGTCGCGTGGAGAACACCGAAGTAGAGACCGGACGGACGAACCAACGCGGCGTCTACTCCGGCGCAACCCAGTCGTTCGTCAAAGGCATGGCGGACTTGCCGTACTGGGGCTCGGTACGGGCGGTGACGGATTGTGAATTTTGGGTGATTGATGCGGCGCAGTTGGGCGAGAAGTTCCGCGAGTGGTTTCCGATGGCGACGCATTTGATCGAGGGCATAACCCAGGGCTTCCGCTCCAGCCAAGCGATCATCGGGCAGCGTGAGCGCCTGCTGTCGCTGGGTCGCTTGTCTGCCGGACTAACCCATGAGCTCAACAACCCAGCAACCGCCGCCGTACGCGCAACCGCGTCACTGCGGGAAAACGTCAGCAAGATCCGTCGCAAGCTCGCGCACCTGGCGACGGCCGACGTCGATCCCAAAGCCCTAATGGCGCTCACCGAGCTCCAGGAGCAGGCCGTGGAGAAGGCGGCAAAGGCCGAGAAGTTGTCGCCAGTGGAGGTGAGTGAGGCCGAAGACGAGCTCTCTGACTGGCTTGATGATCATGGCATTGACGACGCCTGGGAGCTGGCACCGCCGCTGGTCGCGGCGGGAGTGGAGACCGACTGGCTCGAGGAGGTGGTTCGGACCGTACCTGCCGTAGCGCTCGCCGATGCCCTGCATTGGGTGACGTATGCGCTGGAGATCGAGCAGCTGATGGGAGAGATCGAGGACTCCACCGGCCGAATCTCCCACCTAGTGGCCGCGGCGAAGCAGTATTCCCAGATGGACCGGGCAGCACACCAGGAGATCGATGTTCGCGACGGGCTGAAGAGCACGCTGGTGATGCTCGGCCACAAGATCAAAGAACGCGGGAATATCACCGTCGTCAAGGACTTCGATGAATCCCTGCCCATGATTCCCGCGCATCCGGCGGAGCTCAACCAGGTGTGGACGAACCTGATCGACAACGCCATCTACGCGATGCCCGACGGTGGCACGCTGACGCTCCGCACCTCGCGGGAGGACGGCTGGGCTCTGGTCGAGATTTGCGACACCGGCGTTGGGATCCCGCCCGAGATGCAGCAGAAGATCTTCGAACCGTTCTTCACGACCAAGCCGGTCGGTCAGGGTACCGGGCTGGGCCTGGACATCTCGTATCGCGTTATCACCCAGCGGCATGGCGGCGACCTCAGAGTGGTGTCACGCCCGGGCGATACCCGATTCCAGGTCAAGCTGCCGTTGACCGAGCCTCCCTCATTCGGCTGAGGCCTGATGCCTTGATTCGCCCTGAGCCCTTCGACAAGCTTAGGACGGCGCCTGCCGAAGGGCGCGCATCGGAGCGCTTCGACAGCTCAGCGCGCATTCAGGCCGTCAGCGCAGCCGGCAGCTCTGCCGCATAGACCACGATCAATGAGGTGACCGCGCGGGTCAGGCAGACATACAGCCGGCGCAGTCCGGTCACCTGATCCGGCTCGCCAGCCACGATGTCGGCCGGCTCTAGTAGCACCACGTGATCGAATTCCAGGCCCTTGGCGATGGCCGCCGGAACCAAGATTGGCTTCAAGCGCGACGTGACTGCGGGATCCGCGCGCCGGAGGTCTTCGTGCACGTTGAAGATCTCCGGATCCTCGCCCAGCACCTCGTAGTCCATCTCGTGACGCTCCAGCAGTTGGCGCACCGCAGGGACGGCGGCGTCAGCGACGATCACCCCTACGGTGCCCTCGTTACGCATCGCTTGAGTGATCGCCTCGGCCAGTTCTTCACCGATATTGTCAGTGGGGCGCAGATCGAGCTCGCCGCGGTGTCGCCGTACCGAGTGTGGAGGCTTCAATGCCGGCGCAATCTCCGGCAGCAATCGAGCTGCAAAGTCGATCACCGCTCCGGGCACTCGGAACCCGGCCACCAGCTCCTCGATCGTGGCATCGGAATGGCCCAGATGCGCCAGCGATTCGCGCCAGGAGCGAGTTGCCCAAGGAGTCGTCGCTTGTGCAAGATCACCGAGCACGGTAACGGAGCCGGTGCTAGCTCGGCGTCCCACGGCTCGCAACATCATCGGGGAAAGATCTTGAGCTTCGTCCAGGATCAGATGGCCGCGGCTCGGCGTGCGCTGCAGTAGGTCGGCTGCCTGATCGATCAAGATCACGTCAGCGAGCGACCAGTGGGCCGTGCTAAGCGATCGCGGCGGACGTCGCATGATGATCAGCTGTTGCTCTTCTGCCGTTAGGATGCCGTCGGCTGCGGCCGCTAGGAAGTCCGCATCGCTAAGCAACCTCATGATCAGCTTGACCGGGTCGA
>DATLQC010000143.1:0-18314 GCA_035535395.1 Propionibacteriaceae bacterium
GGGGAAGATGATCATGGCGGAGGCTAGTTCGGCTTCCCAAGAGGAGCTGCATCAGGAGGCCGAGGACCATCTCAGGTGGCTGATTGAGGAAAGTGGAGAGTTCCCCGACTTGCCCGGACTAGATCAGCTGGAGCCCGATCACGTCGACTCGATGGGCGGTGGAGCGGATGCGGCCACCTATCTGGTGAAGCGCCCGGATGGGGATGCTGTGATCAAGCTGAACAGCGAAGGACTCGAGTCTGAGGCCAGAGCGCTGCGAGCTTGGAAGCCGTACACCGAACGCGTGCCGGAAGTGCTCGGCCTCGGCACCATGCCATCGTCGGAAGAACCCCCGATCAAGTACCTCATCCTCGCCGCGCTGAAGAATGATGATGGCGACGTCGTGGAGACCGCAGACGACTTCCTCGAAAAGTGGCCGGCGAGCGCTCGAGAGCTGGGACGAGCGATAGGTGTCGAGCTGCACCGCCTGCATCAGGCGGTGGACAACACGGGTTTCGGCAATTTCGGCGACTCGCCGGGAAGTGAGCGCACGTACCAGAATTGGAGCGACTACCTCGAGGACTTCTTTGTCATTTACGCCGACTTCGTCCAGCAAATCGGCATTGACGATGATCAGATCGAGGCAGTGCGCCGCTTCATGCGGGCTTGCCCATTCGTCGCCGAGGGCCGCTTCTTGCATGGCGATGTGACGATTCGCAACGTTGGGGTATATAGCTATCGCCCGATCACGGTCGGGCTCTTTGATCCCAACCCACTGAGCGGTGATCCATCGTGGGACATCGCGCCGATGATGAACAACGTCGCATTCAACGAGCTTCGCGATCGCCGGGAGAGTGAGTTACCGGCACCTCTGACGCGTGACCGCGAACTGCTGGCCGGATTCTGGGAGACTTCCCCCGGCGAGGTCGCCGAGGAGTCATTGCTCACGGCCCAGCTAATGCAAGCGCTGCTCCAAGCCGAACATCGGCAAGATCGCTTTCATCGCAATGAGACGGACACCGTCGACGTCGCAGTCACCCACGAGTTCATCAGCTCACTCGTGAATCGGATGGCGGCATGACTGATCACCAGCAATTCATCGTTATTCGCCACGGTGAGAGCGAAACCAACGCGACCAATACCTTCCAAGCGGGCAATCAGTACGATTCGGACCCGCTCACCACGTTGGGGGAGGAAGACGCCCGGCGTCTGGCCGAACGTCTGGCTGAGCTGCCGGTCGACGTCATCCTGAGCAGCAGTTACCTGCGGGCTCGCAGCACTGCAGGCGCGATCGCCGAGGCGACCGGTGCAACGCATCTGGTTCCGGTGTGGAAGGACTCCTCATGGGTGGACCTTCCAGTAAAGGATCCTGACGTGCGGGACCATGTCTCGCTGCTCCGAGAGATCGATGTGCCCTCGGAGCTACAGGGACTGCGGTTCGACGATCCTCGGGCGCGGGAGATCCAGCACGCTGCCTTGGCGGTTGCCGACAAGCCTGACGTCCATTACTCCGATGAAGAAAATCTTTACGATCTGTGGCGGCGAGCCGAGGAGATGCGCCGGTACCTGGAGGCCCGAACAGAACGGCTGATTGTGGTGGTCGCACACGGCGGCATCAATAAGGTGTGGCTTGCCCACCTGATGTTCACTGCCGTGGCCGGCTTGGACACGCCGACCCAGCTCGCGGCGTACCGCGGATTCACTCGGCTGGGTTGGTGGGACAACACCGGAGTTCTGTCGCTGAGATTCAGCCCCCAGCAGGGATGGATGTGGCTGATGACCGACATCCAGCACTTGCAGCCTGACTACTTCAGCTTCATGCCGAACGGCCCAAGAGTCGCCATGTCACACCCAGATGCTGGAGCCGAGTACCTCGGCTCTGCAGAGGACGCCCGGGCCTAGCGCAGTTCCTTGACGCCCCACTTTCTCTGCTGACGCCCCATTTTCCAGCATGACGCACCACTTATAGGTGGGGCGGGACTGGAGAAGGTGGGGCGTCAGCGAAGTGCCCGAAGTTGATCTTCGAGGTTGAACACCTCCGGGATGATCTCCCAGGCTTCGTCGGGAGCACCCTTGCTCTGGAAGAGCTCTGACATGGCGGCCTGCCAGCGAGCATTGACCTCGGTCCGCGCAACGTCCTCCTGTGCTACGGCAAGATCATCGGCCTCCGCGTAACCGATCAACAGGCCATCGTCGCGGAGGAACAGTGAGTAGTTACGCCAGCCAGCGTCGCGCAGTGCTTCCAGCAGCTCGGGCCAGACCGCGCGGTGCGCTTCGCGGTACTCCTCAAGGCGGCTTGAGTCGACGTGGCCCAGCAGGCAATACCGCGGCATCAACTACTCCTCACCCACGATGATCACCTCGAGAGTGCGGGGCCCGTGTACACCCTCCACGCGGTTCAGCTCGATGTCGCTGGTGGCGCTTGGTCCGCTGATCATGGTAAGCGGCCGGGCCGCTTCCAACCGCGCCAGCGCTTGGGGCACGTCGGGAACGATCTGGTCGGTGAACACCACGCAGAGGTGGTAGTCCGGGATAAGTGTCAGGACTCTGCGGCCCTGACTCGGTGAACCGTCCAAGATCAATGTTCCAGTCTCGGCGGTTGCCACAGCGCAGCCTGTGATCACGCCGTCGACACCATCCAGTTCAGAGACCGTGAGTTGGCCCTCAGCCGATAAGCCATCCATCCGCACGCTCGCAGCTACTCCTGCCGTCCAAGTTGATTCCAGACCATCTGGCACGACCACGGTCTGGGCGCCGCGGTCGCCAAGTGCAGTAGCGATGGTCGCAGCAAGATCATCGGCCGAGCACTGCCGGACTAGCGCTCGATAGTCCACCAATCGATCGATCAGAAGCTCGATCAGAGCCTCTGTCGAGGAATGCGAAGTGGTCCGATAATCCCGACCGATGCTTTCGTACGGAAGGTTCGGCGGTGGCGCGGCACTATGAGCCGCCGCAATCCGTGCCAGCACCTCCTCGCGCGCGTTCATCGCTCTCCCCTATGTTCGGCGGCCCACCAATCTCGGAACGTTTGTGTGGGCGGACGTGCGAGGTCGCGGGCATCGGTCCACTGCTTGACAAGCGGCAGCGGGATTCCCCCGATGACGTCACGCTTTCGACCCAATATCCGGCCCAGCCGCCCACTGCGGAGGGCATACGTCCAGCGCTTTGGATTGCTCATCACCCAGGCAGCGGCGTTCATCGCCGATGCCTCTGCGCTCGGCAATCGATGCTCGGCGGCGTACGTCTCAGTGTGCTTGGCGCGCAGGTGCACCAAGATCTCCGGAATGTTGATCTTGACAGGGCATACGTCATAGCAGGCGCCGCACAGTGATGACGCGTACGGCAACGATGCGTTGTCTTCGATCCCGGTCAGCTGCGGCGACAGAATGGCGCCGATTGGCCCTGGGTAGACCGATCCGTACGCGTGTCCGCCTGTTCGCTCATACACCGGACAGACGTTGAGACACGCGCTGCAGCGGATGCAGTTCAGCGCATCGCGACCCTCGGCATCGGCCAGTACGGCGGTCCGGCCATTGTCGAGCAAGATCAAATGAAACTCTTGCGGCCCGTCCCCGGGGGTCACACCTGTCCACATCGAGGTGTAGGGGTTCATGCGCTCCCCCGTTGATGATCGTGGAAGCAGCTGTAGGAAGACCTCCAAGTCCTGCCATCGCGGCACGAGCTTCTCGATGCCCATGATCGTGATCAAGGTGTCGGGCAACGTCAGGCACATCCGGCCATTGCCCTCAGACTCGACGACCGCCAGCGTGCCGGTTTCGGCAATCGCGAAGTTGGCCCCACTGATCGCCACCTTGGCCGACAGGAACTTGCGTCGTAGGTGCTGGCGAGCCGCACCAGCGAGAGCGGCCGGTTCGTCGGTGAGCGCCGGGTCAGCGTCGGCCATCTCGCGCAGGAAGATCTCCCGGATCTCCGCCCGATTCCGGTGGATCGCCGGCACCAGAATGTGCGACGGCTTGTCATGACCCAGCTGCACGATCAGCTCAGCAAGATCAGTTTCCAGCGCGGCGATGCCGGCCGCCTGCAATGCCTCGTTGAGCCCGATCTCCTGCGTGGCCATGGACTTGACCTTTACGACTTCATCCACGCCCTTGCCATGAACAAGATCAAGAACGATCTCGTTGGCCTCGTTGGCATCGCGAGCCCAGTGCACGACACCGCCTCTGGCAATCACGGCAGATTCCAGCTGGACAAGGTAATCGGGCAGGTGTGCCATGGTGTGAACCTTGAGCTGACGCCCGGCTTCCCGTAGTTCCTCCCAGTCGGGAAGTTCAGCAACGACCTGGGCGCGTTTTGAGCGGATCGTTGCCGTGGCCTTGCCGAGGTTCCGCCGCAACTGGGTGTCGGCGAGCGTCCGCCGCGCGGCGACAGAAAAACTTTCCTCCCCCCGAAGGTTCCCGACGCCGCGCGGCGAAGTAGGTGGGATGGTGGGCATACCTAGCATCACGGGTGCGGTCACAGCACGGCCTCTGGTCCGGCGTGTACCTCGGCTTGCTGCTCGGCGCGCCCGAGGACCATCGGCTCCTCACGAGTTGCGGCGAGGATCTGAGCCAGATGGACCGTCTTGGCGCCAGCCCGAAGCCGCGATAACCCGCCACCGATGTGCATCAGACAGGAACTGTCGCCGGCCGTGCAGATCTCCGCACCGGTGTCCAGGACATTGCGCATCTTGTCGGCCAGCATGGCTGTCGAGGTATCGGAGTTCTTGATTGCGAACGTGCCGCCAAAGCCGCAGCATTGATCGGCTGCTGACAGCTCAACAAGCTCGAGGGCATCCACGGCGCGCAACAGCTTGATCGGCTTGTCGCCGACCCGCAGCATTCGCAGCGAATGGCATGTCGGGTGATAAGTCACCCGGTGCGGAAAGTAAGCGCCGACATCGGTGACGCCTAGCACGTCGACGAGAAACTCCGATAGCTCATAGGTCTTGGTGGCCACAGCCTCGACCTGCTCCACCAGTCCCGGCGATCCAAACCGCCTCGCGATCATCGCGTGTTGATGACGCACTGAACCGACACATGAGCCGGAAGGCGCCACAATCGCGTCGTACGGTGCGAACACCTCGGCAAACCGTTCGACCAGCGGCAGTGCCTGTTTTTGATAGCCGGTATTGACATGCATCTGCCCGCAGCAGGTCTGCTCGGCGGGGAACTCGACGTCCTGGCCGAGCCGTTCCAGCACCCGCACCGTGGCCTTGCCGACCTCGGGGAACAGGGCGTCGGCCAGGCAGGTGATGAACAGCGCAGTTCTCATCGGTACCTCATCGGCTCAGCCTTAACTAATGTGGCCAGCGCGGCTGGTACTCCGCTGGCGGGAATGTCCTTACAACCAGCGCTCGCAGCTCGGAAAGATCACCCTGTATGAGCCCGGCTGCGCGGCCCTGGATCAGCACATTACCCACCGCAGTCGCTTCCACCGGACCAGCGAGCACTCGGCGGCCCGTACGGTTGGCCGTCAGCTGGCACAGCAGTGTGTTCTGGCTGCCTCCGCCGACAATGTGGACTGTGTTGATCTTCGACCCGCTTAGCCGCTCGGCGTCATTGATGGCCGTGGTGTACGCCTCGGCCAGGCTCTCCAGAATGCTGCGGGCAAAGATTGCCGGTGAGTCAGGGATCGATGCGCCTGCTTCAGCACAGAGTGCGGCAATCCGCTTCGGCATGTCGCCGGGCGGCAGCAGGCTGGGATGGTTCGCGTCGAAGACCGGCACCGGCTTATTGATTGCAGCTGCCTGATCGAGCAGCGGCCTAAGCTCGACCGACTGACCTTCGCGCTGCCAGACACGGATGGACTCGCTGAGCAGCCACATACCCATCACATTGCGCAGGTAGCGAATCTTCCCATCGACGCCGCCCTCGTTGGTGAAGTTGGCTTCCCGGCTCTCCTCGGTGAGCACCGGCCGATCAAGCTCCACCCCGACCAATGACCAGGTACCAGACGAGACGTACGCCGCACCCGGCTCGGTCATCGGAACACCAACCACCGCCGAGGCTGTGTCGTGGGACCCGACCGCGATGACATCCAAGGCCGCCGGTGAACCAACCTCGGTGCTCACCTCATCACGCAAGGAGCCGACCCGCGAGCCAGGATCCACCAATGGCGGAAACAGCGAACGCGGCAGACTCAGCTTGTCGATCAAGGTTGCGTTCCAGCTCCCGTTGCTGATGTCGAGCAGCCCAGTGGTCGAGGCGTTGGTGCGCTCCACCACCTGCTCACCGGTAAGCCAGAATCCCAGCAAATCGGGGATCATCAGCATTCTTGCGCTGTCATCGATGACCCCAGCCTCCTGATCAACAGCTAACTGGTAGACCGAGTTGAACGGCTGAAACTGTAGCCCGTTCGCCGCATAGAGGCTGGCATGATCGGTGATCTTGTGGACAAGATCAACACCGCGAGCGGTCCGGTCGTCCCGATAGTGGAACGGGTTGTTGATCAAGCGTTCACCGCTGACCAGTCCGTAGTCGACCGCCCAGGACGCAATACCGATGCCGGCCAACTCGGGTTGGGCACTGACAGCCTTGCGCAATCCGATCAGCACATTGCGGTAAAGCTCGAGGATGCTCCAATGCAGCCCGTCGGTGGTCCGCACGGGCTCATTCGGAAAACGCTGCACCTCCTCAAGACTCAGCTGATCCGAGCCGACGTGGCCGAGCATGACCCGGCCGCTCGTGGCCCCAAGATCAACAGCGGCGACCGTCCCTTCACTCATCGCAGGAAGGCTGCGGCGACGCCGGCGTCGACGGGAATGTGCAGGCCCGTGGTGTGACTCAAGTCAGCAGAGCAAAGCACAAACACCGCGTTGGCCACGTTCTCCGGAAGCACCTCGCGCTTCAGCAGCGTCCGGGAAGCGTAGTACTTGCCTAACTCCTCTTCGGGCACCCCGTAGACCGCGGCCCGCTTTGCACCCCAGCCTCCGGCGAAAATGCCCGAGCCGCGGACCACGCCGTCGGGGTTGATGCCGTTCACCTTGACGCCATGCTCCCCGAGCTCCGCGGCCAGCAGCCGCACCTGATGGGCCTGGTCGGCCTTGGTAGCGGAGTAGGCGATGTTGTTCGGCCCGGCGAAGAGCGAGTTCTTGCTGGAGATATAGACAATGTCGCCGCCGAGCTTCTGCTCGATCAATGCCTTGGCCGCGGCCCGCGACACCAGGAAGGAACCCTTCGCCATCACGTTGTGCTGCAGATCCCAATCAGCGACTGTAGTGTCCAGCAGAGACTTGGATAGTGATAGACCAGCGTTGTTGATCACGATGTCGATGCCGCCGAACGCCAGGAGCGTGGCGTCGACCGCCGCCTGCACGGCCGTCTCATCGGTGACATTGGCCGCCAGGCCGATTGCCACATCTTTATTGCCGATCTCGTCTGCCGCAGCCTGAGCCTTATCTGCATCGAGATCAGCGATGACGACGCACGCGCCTTCGGCGGCTAGCCGGATGGCGATCGCCTTGCCGATGCCGGACGCGGCACCAGTGACCAGTGCAATCCGGGTCGCGAGCGGCTTGGGCTTCGGCATGCGCTGGAGCTTTGCCTCCTCCAGCGCCCAGTACTCGATCTTGAACTTCTCAGACTCATCGATCGGGGCATACGTCGACAGCCCCTCCGCACCCCGCATCACATTGATCGCGTTCAAGTAGAACTCTCCGGCCACCCGGGCGGTCTGCTTGTCCTTGCCGTAGGAGAACATTCCGACTCCCGGCACGAGAATGATCAACGGATCGGCGCCCCGGATTGCTGGTGAATCCGGCGTCGCATGACGCTCGTAGTACGCCTGGTAGTCGGCGCGGTAAGACTCATGGAGCTCAAGAAGCCGAGCAATCGAGTCCTCGACCGATGCGTCGGCCGGAAGATCGAGTACCAGCGGCTTGACCTTGGTCCGCAGAAAGTGGTCTGGACAGCTGGTGCCGAGTTCGGCCAGCCGCGGATGTTCGCTACCGGAAAGAAACTCCAGCACCCGCTCGTCATCGGTGAAGTGCCCAACCATCGGCTTGTCGAAGGAGGCAATCGACCGCAGCGTCGGTGCCAGTGCGGCAGCTTTGGCCCGTCGTTGATCATCCGACAGCGCGCCGTAGCCGTCCAGCAACGCCCCGAACGGCTCTGGCTTGGAGTGCTCGGCTATGTAGGCCTCTGCAGTGCGGATGATCTCCAGCGAGTTGGCCTCGCACTCATCGGAGGTATCACCCCAGGCCGTCACACCATGACCGCCAAGAACGCAGCCGATCGCCTGCGGGTTGTCGGACTTGATCTTGGCAATGTCCAAGCCAAGCTGGAAGCCCGGCCGGCGCCACGGCACCCACACCACCCTGTCGCCAAAGATCTTGGCCGTCAGCTCCTCCCCATCGACCGCGGTGGCAACCGCGATCCCCGAATCAGGATGCAGATGATCAACATGAGCTGCGTCGACCAGGCCATGCATCGCGGTGTCGATCGATGGGGCCGCGCCACCCTTGCCGTGCAGGCAATAGTCGAAGGCGGCGACCATCTCGTCCTCGCGTTCTATCCCCGGATAGACGTTCACCAGTTGACGCATCCGATCAAGCCGCAGCACGGCGAGTCCGGACTCGGTCAGCGTGCCAAGATCACCGCCGGAACCCTTGACCCAGACCAGCTCGACCGGTTCGCCGGTCACCGGATCGGTCTCAGTGCCCTTGGCTGAGGTATTGCCACCCGCGTAGTTGGTGTTCTTGGGATCCGATCCCAGCCGGTTGGACCGGGCGATCAGCTCTGCAACTGCCTGATTGGTCATGATCACTCACGCTCCCCAGCCGGCCTGGGTTCCGCCGGCTCGTTCGGACTCGATCTTCTGCTGATACCCCGACTCGGCGTATGCCTTCATCGGATCGGCTGGCAGCCCGCGCGACTCACGCCACTCAGCCAGCGCGGGACGTACATCGGTGTAGAAGGCATCCATCAAGATCGCATTGGCACCGAGCACGTCATTGGCTTCCTGCGCAGCCGTCAAAGCCTCACGATCAACAAGCAAAGCTCGTGCGGTCATCTCCTGAACATTCAGCACCGAGCGAATCTGGCCGGGGATCTTGGCCTCGATGTTGTGGCACTGGTCCAACATGAAGGCCACGTCGGAATCCGGCCCATAGGCGCCGCCACGTACGACCTCATACAAGATCCTGAACAGCTGGAAGGGATCCGCCGAGCCGACAATCAGGTCGTCATCGGCGTAGTAGCGAGAGTTGAAGTCGAACGAGCCCAGCTTCCCCAACCGCAGCAGTTGGGTCACGATGAACTCGATATTGGTGCCGGGCGCGTGATGCCCGGTGTCGAGGCAGACCACGGCCCGCTCGCCCAGCGCTGCGCAGTGCGCGTACGAGGTGCCCCAGTCGGGCACATCGGTGTGATAGAAGGCGGGTTCGAAGAACTTGTATTCCAACACCAGCCGCTGATCGGGCCCGATCCTTTCGTAGATTTCCGCGAGACTCTCGGCCAGCCGGTCCTGACGGCCTCGAAGATCAGCCTGCCCGGCGTAGTTGGTGCCGTCGGCAAGCCAGATCTTCAGATCACGCGACCCGGTCTGGTTCATGATTTCAATGCACTCGAAGTGATGGTCAATCGCCTTACGGCGTACGGCCTCATCCACGTGGGTCAGGCTGCCGAACTTGTAGATGTCGTCTTGGAAGGTGTTGGAGTTGACCGTGCCGAGCTCCACATCAAGATCGGCGGCATGTTCCCGGAGCGCGCCGTAGTCCTCGACCTTGTCCCACGGGATGTGCAATGCGACCTTCGGTGCGAGCCCGGTGAGCTCGTTCACCTTGGCAGCGTCGGCAAGCTTTTCCTGGATAGTCCGCGGCGTACCTGGCGAGCCGAAGACCTTGAACCGGGTGCCGGAGTTGCCGAACGCCCAGGACGGCAGCTCGATCGCCTGGTAGGCCAGCTGATCAGAAATGTCGGAGAAGGTTGGCATGTGTTCACTTCCATAGAGAGTCGTACCGATCGGATGGACCGCTGCGGTGCCGAAGCCGCAAGATCGTCGTTATTGTTGAAACGTTATTATGCCCCGCCACTTCGTCTGCTGTCGACCTAGTGAAGCTCGATCGTCTGAACGGCTGCGAGCTGGTCGCGGATGAAGCGGTTGGCGTGCGCGGCCAGGTCGTCGCCATCGCTCCACAGGTTCCGCCAGATGCCTAATGTGTTGCTTAGCGTGGACGAAACCACGGCAGAGGAGAAGGACTCGAAGGCGATCGGCCCGTCGTAGTTGATCCGGTCAAGCGCTCGGAAAGCGCTGCCGAAGTCCACCGATCCAGTGCCGAGGTAGCCGCGATGGCTCTCCCCGATGTGCAGATAGCCGAGCCGATCGCCCGCATCGAGGATCGGTTGAAAGAGGTCAGACTCTTCAATGTTCATGTGATACGTGTCCAAGTGCACAGAAATGTTTGGCCGGTCGACCTCCTTGAGGAACTCCAAGGCCTGGCGACCTGTGTTGATCAAATTGCTCTCATATCGGTTGACGACCTCCAACGACAATCCGATGCCGAGTGACAACGCATGATCGGCAAGCGTCCGAAGGGCAGCGACGCTGCTCGCTCGACCGCTTGGCGAGGCTGGCGCCATGTGCTTGCGCATAGACCCGTAGAGCACGCCGCAGAGATGGAAGCCGCCCATCTCCGCGGTCTTTTCCAAGGCGACGTCAAGCAGGCGTCGGCCTGCGGCGACGATTGTAGGATCGTCGCTGCTGATGTCGGCCTCGAGGGGAAGACCGAGACTGGCGGTCGCCTGTAGACCCTCGGCCTCCAGGGTTCGGCGCGCAGTCGCACTGTCGAAGGTGGCAGGCTCCATAAGTGGGAATTCGATCAGATCGAAGCCCGCCTGGCGTGCTCGCTTGACTGAGCTCTCGATCCCACGAGAGTCGAACTCGCCGGTGAACACCAGCGCGTGGCAACCAATGAGTGACGTCACGCTGCTCCCACCTCGCTCGTTATCCTGCGCCGCCGTATCGTCGGAGGGCAAAGCCATTGAGCAGCGCCGCGAAGACCAGCAGTACGCCAAGGGCGAGCAGCTGGTACTGGGGGCCGGCGTTGCCTTCGAAGGCCAACCGAATGCCCGCATTCATCCACACGATCAGCACAGTGGCGAGAACGATTCCTGACACTCGGCCAATGCCACCAGTGATCGCGACCCCACCGAGGACCGCAATCGTGATAGCCGGCAGCGCCATACCGTTGCCCGACACACCGGCGTCGGGACGGGCCGAGGCGAACTGGCCGACGGTCACGACCGCCACCAGACCTGAGATCAAGCCGCTGATCGCATATGCCCCTGCGCGTGTGGCTCGCACGCCGATCGCCGACCAACGTGCTGCCACGTCGTTAGTGCCGATGGCGTAGACCCGCCGGCCGTACGTGGTGCGGGCAAGAAGCAGCCAGATCACTACGAGGGTGGGCAGCAGAAAGAGGAATATGCCTTTCGGCACATCGGGGATATAGCTGCCGATCACGGGCAGCTGGACCGACCGGGCTGTCGAATCGTAGAGATCTTGGATCGGACGCGTACTGATCGGACGCTGGTTATTGATCACCACGGCAAGGGACTTGTAGGCGTAGTAGGTGGCGAGCGTGGCGATGAGAGCCGGGAATCCGATGTAGGCGACCAAGATCCCGTTGACCAGACCAAGCACCGCGCCAACCAGCATAGTGATCACGATCGCCAGCCAGAGCGGCCAACCCCACTGCCCGTACGCGAAGCCGAAGATCATGCCGGCGAGAGAGACGATGGCGCCGACGGATAAATCGATGCCACCACGCCCGGAGAGGATGACGATCAACTCTGCGAAGCCCAGCATGGCCAACGGGACGGCGTTGATCAGAGCGGCGGACATGTAGTCGAAGTCGTAGTCGGCCGTCAGATATCCGTTGGCACCCAAGATCATGAAGTAGATCACCACGAGGACCACGAGCACCGCTAGCAGCACAATGCGTTGAGTCAGGAGGGCGCGGATGACGCGGGCAGGTAGTGATTCGGCTCGTTCTGGGCTAGGCGCACCGGGTTGTTCGTCGGGTGCGGGCGCTTCAGGCTCGGAGAGGGTGGGGATAGTCATCGTTTGGTCCTCGCCCGCTCACGAATGAGATCGGCGCCGACCGCGATAATGATCGCCACGCCGACGAAAAGGTCAGACAGCTCTGACCGCCAGCCAAGTTGCGTAACGCCGGATGCGACCGTCTGCACTAGCAGCGCGCCGAGCACGGTACCTAACACGGAGCCGCGTCCACCCGTGATGGACGTTCCGCCGATCACGACGGCGGCGATGACGGCCAGTTCCTTACCGTTGCCAACGTTCTGGCCGAGGTTCGATCCCTGGGCCACCACGAAGGTGGACGCAAGACCTACCAGCAATCCGGTCAGCAAGTAGGCAGCAAGTATTCGTTGTTGAACCTTGACGCCGGCCAGCTGGGCCGCGAGCTGGTCCCCGCCGATGGCGAAGAAGTGCCGGCCCCCTGCTGTGTGACGTAGGTAGAACCACGCGATCGCAGCCAATACCACCGTAATGAGAAAGGAGTTCGGTATGCCGAATGTACGACCCGCAGCACCATTGCCGAGCGGCGCAAGCGTATCCGGGATGTTGTTGACGGTAGTGGAGTTAAAGATCTTGAGGCTGATCCACAAGAAGATGTTGGCAGTGCCGAACGTGATGATGATCGCGTGCACCCGGCCGTAGGCAATCAGTACGCCGTTGAGGAGCCCGAGCAATCCACCCACGACTACCGAAATGAGCACTGCGACCGGCAAACTTTGACCTGCTTGTACCAGAACCAGCTTCGCCGTGATCACCGAACACACGGCGATCGCCGCGCCGACCGACACATCGATCCCGCCTGTGATGATCACCACTGTCATCCCGATGCCGATCAGCGCGATGGGCGCTACGGATGCGACAAGCGGCTGGATAGAGCTGGGAGTGAAAAAGGCTGGGGTCGTGAAGGCCAGAATCACCCAGAGCACAGCGATCACGCCGATGAGTACGAGCTCTTGGCCTGTAACCGGTGATGCGAGGACCCGCTGACGACCCTTCGTGGTCTGCTCTGGTCCAGGGGGCGGCGTCTGGTCGCGCTCGGCAACGTCGATGCTCATGTGGCTCCCTTTGCTTTGCCATCTTGTCCATCGACGTCGCCAGCTGCAGCGGCAAGCACGTCGACTTGAGTGGCGTTGGGCCCGAATTCGACTGTCGTCGTGCCGTTGCGGACCACTTGAAGCTTGTCGGAGATGCGAATCGCTTCCGGCAGGTCCGAGGTGACTACCAGCACCGCGGTGCCAGCGTCAGCCAGTTCGTTGATGATGCGGTGGATTTCCTCCTTGGCGCCGACGTCCACCCCCTGCGTTGGCTCCGCAAGCACGAGCACTTGGGGTCGTTCGACCAACTGACGAGCCAGCACGACCTTCTGCGCGTTCCCACCCGACATCGCCCCGATCGGCTGGTTCTCGCTCGGCGTTTTCACCGCGAGCCTCTTGACCATGTCCTGGGCGATCTTGCGTTCCCGAACCCGGTCGACCCAGACGCGAAGCTTGCTCAGCAGCGTCAGGTGCCCGGCTGAGATGTTGAACATGATCGACTGGAAGGAGAACATTCCCTGTTGTTTACGGTCGGCCGGCAACAAGCCGATCCCGAGGCGTTGGGCATGCAGCGGGGAGCGCGGCGCGACCGGCCGCCCGTCGAGCAGAATTCGGCCTGCGTCGGCGTGGTCAATGCCGTAGATGGAATCGGCGATTTCGGAGACACCTGAACCAACAAGCCCGAAGAGGCCGACAATCTCGCCTGGCCGTACGGCCACATTGACATCGTGGTATTCGCCCCGCCGACCAAGGCCGTCCAGTTCGAGACGTGGCTTGGTCTCCGGATCGATGTTTCGTTCGTGCCCGGTCTCTGTGAGGATGCCGCCGACCATCAACTCGACCACTTTGCGTACCGTCAGCTCGCCGATCGGATACGTGCCAATGGTTCGCCCGTCGCGCATGACGAGGACGTCGTGGGCGATGCGAAACAGCTCGTCGAGACGGTGGGATATATAGATCACCGACACACCCGAGTCAGTCAGCCGTCGAACTACCCGAAACAGGACTTCGATCTCGGCGTCAGTCAGGATGGCGGACGGCTCGTCGAGGATAAGGATGTTGGCATCGCCAGCTAAGGCCTTGGCGATCGACACTTGCTGGCGCTCGGCGATGGACAGGTCCCCGACAACGGCGGTCGCGTACCGTGGCGGCAATTCCAGCAGCGCGAGGAGATCTACCACCTTGCGCGTTTGGGCCGGCCAGTCGATGCGCCCGCCCTTGCGGATCTCCCTGCCCATGAAGATGTTCTCGGTGACTGTGAGTTCACGGAACAGCTGCGGCTCCTGGTAGACCGTCGCTATGCCGAGGGCCATCGCGTCGGAAGTTGTCCGAATCGAGACCTGCCGGCCCTCGTAGGTAATGGTGCCGGTGTCGGCGATCACGGCGCCCGACAGGATCTTGATCAAGGTCGATTTGCCGGCACCGTTTTCACCGACCACTGCCAGCACCCGTCCCACGTCGACGGTCATGTCGGCATGACGGATTGCGCGTACCGCTCCAAAGCGCTTGGAGATGTCGGTCATCTCCAGCCGGGTTGTGCGATGCTCCGGTGTCGCGGTCTCCGTAGCGTGCTGCGCGGGGGCTTCTCCCGACTCCTGGTCCTGAGCTAGTGGCGCTGACCCCCCGGTCCTTCCGTCATCGGTCGACGCTGTGGTCATTAGATCCTCCGAGAGGACATCGCGACACGTCGGGTGGCCTCCGGTGCTCGCATGAGTTAGAAGTTGTAGTCCCCGACGTTGTCCTTGGTATAGGTCAGCGGCTTGCCCATCAACAGGATCTTTGTCGAGGGGTCGTAGGTGACACTGTCAAGGCTGCAGGCGTCTACCTTCTGGGTCGGCTGGAACTGCTGGCCCTGCGCCAACTGCTGCCCAGCCCAAGCGGTCAGGCAGCCCAGAGCCTTCGCGTCCCACAAGACGCCGGCCGACGCCGATCCGTCATTGAGGTACTTCTTCATGTCGTTGGGCGTACCCATCCCGACGGTGAAGACCTTGCCAACCTTTCCCGCATTGTCCACCGCCTGCGCCACACCGGGCCCCGCCGTCGAGCAGACGCCAAGGAATCCCTTGAGGTCAGGGTGCGCGTTCATGAGGTCCGTAGCCATTTGCGTCGCCTTGGCGACATCCTCACCGGCGTAAACGGTGTCAACCAACTCGGCGTCTGGATACTTTTCCTTTGAATACTTCTTGATCTCAGCAATCCACTGGTTCAGCTGCGCCGCGGTCTCACCGCAGGACACAACAGCGAACTTTCCCTTGCCACCCATGGCTTTCATCAGCGCGTCGGTATCTGCCTGGCCGATGCCCTCGGCCGAGGCCATCAGCACCATAAGCTCCCGTTCCGAGTTCGGCGCGTCGGTGTCTGAGGTGCCGACCTTGATCCCGGCATCGATTCCTTGCTTGATCAACGGCGCCATGGAGTCAGGATCGTTTGGCGCGATGAACAGGGCACTCACCTTCTGCTGGATGTAGCTGTTGACGACGTCTGCCTGCGCCGCGGCGTCGGCGGTTGTGGGCCCCTGGTAGAGCCACTGAACGTTGCCGAGCTTGCTAGCAGCCTCCTTGCCACCGGCGTTCATTGCCTCGAAGTAAGGGATGCCCTGCAGCTTGGGAACGAATGCCACTTTGACGGTCCCTCCGGCACCGCCGCCCGACGCACTCCCGGCAGGAGCCGCCGTCTGGTTCTTCTTGGTGCAGGCGCCCATGGTCAAAGTCAGGGCCAAAGCGATGAGGACCACTGCCGTCATCTTCAGTCTGGATTGCACTGCTCCTCCTTGTTCGCCCGTGGGCGGTTGAAGCTGTGTGGCGCTGGACGACGCCGGATCCTGATCCCCCGCTATTCCTGGCATCCTGTCATCACACCTTCGGCGCTAGCAAGAGCTCGACCTGCGCCATCTGCGGATCGTGATCAGCCCTTGATGCCCGTTTCTGCGACACCTTGAACCAGATAGCGCTGGAGGAAAACGAAGACCAGCACCAGCGGCGCGATAGACACGGCGGCGGCCAGGAACAGCTCGTGCAGGTTGATCGTTTGCGCGGTCAGGAATGTGCTCAGCGCCACCTGAACGGTCCACTTCGACGAGTTCTGCCCGATCACCAGGGGCCACAGGAAAGCGTTCCAGTTGGCGATGAAGGTGATCACCGCGATGGCCGCGAAGAATGCCAAGGAGTTCGGCACCACCACCCGCCAGTACGCGCCGAAGTACCCCAACCCGTCGACTCGGGCCGCCTCCTCGAGGCTGCGTGGGAAGTTGAGGAAGTACTGGCGGAACAAGAATGTTGTGAAGCCGCTGAATAGCACCGGCACGATGATGCCCTGGTAGGTGTCCACCCAACGCAGCTGGGAGACGATGATGAACGACGGGATGAATGTCACCGCCGGAGGGATCATCAACGTCACCAGGATCGCGTAGAAGATCGGCGTGGCCCAGCGGTACGGGATCCGGGCCAAACCATAGCCAGCCATCGAGCACAGCAGCAGCATGCCGGCGGTCTGCAGTACCGCGACTATGGCCGAGTTCGCCAACGCCTGGAGGATGTTGACGGCTGGATCAGTAAACAGCTCCGGGAAGTTCTCCCAGTGGATGTCGGGGGGAAACAGCGTCCAGCCGGGCGCCGTGATGTCCTTATCCAGCGATAGCGCGTTGCGGATGATCAGATAGAAAGGCAGCAGAAACAGTACGGCTGAGATGATCAACGCCAGATAGCGCAATACCGCCACCACAACGCCGCCGACGGTCACCCGGCGCCGCTTGCGCGGCGCGGCCGTTTCCCGTGCGTCCGGCTGCTCTTCTGCCACTGTCGAGATCGGCGCGCTCACTCTGCCCTCCCGAAACCGAAGATGCGGCCTTGTGCCAGAGTCAACACCATGATCAACAGCGCCAAGATCACCGCGCCGGCCGTGCCGTGTCCGAAGTCCTGATTGAACTGTGCGGTGTAGTACAGGTACACCAGCGGCGGGCGGGCGAAGGAGGAGTTGCCAAGCAGGTTGAAGAACTCGTCGAACGCCTGGTAGGCGTTGATCAACAGCAGCAGCAGTACCGCGACCGACGTCGCCCGCAACTGCGGGAAGGTGATGTAGCGGAAGGTCTGCCACGAGTTGCGGGCGCCGTCCACCGCCGCAGCTTCGTACAGGTCGGGCGAGATCCGCTGCAGGCCGGCCAGGAACAAGATCATGTAGAAGCCGATCTGCAACCACAGCCGAACGGTGACGATCACCAGCCAGTACCAGGGCGGGCTGGTAGTAGCTAGCCAGGCGATGTTGTCCACGCCGAACCACCCCAGGACTGTGTTAGCCAGTCCGAACCGTACGCCGTTGAAGATCGACAGCTTCCAGACCAGCGAGGCCACGACGTACGAGCAGGCGGTTGGCAGAAAGTACACCGATCGGAAGAACGCCCGCATGATCTTGACCTGATTGAGCAGTAGCGCGAGCCCTAGGGAGAGCGCGAATGTCAACGGCACGATGAAGGCCGCGAAGATCGTGAAAGTGATCAGGCTGTCCAGGAAAGGACCAGGCTGGAGTAGGTCGATGTAGTTCTGCAGCCCGACCCATTCGCCCGGGGTTACGGTGTTCTGCGCGCGCGAAAAGCTGAGCACTACAGACCAGATGATCGGCAGGTAGACGAAGATGATCAGGCCGATCACGAATGGGCCGACAAACAGCCAGAAGGCACCTGTAGCGCCGGCGATCCTGCCTCTGCCCCGACGCGGGGGCGGCGCAGTGTCGGCCGCCGGCGCCATCAGGGTCGGCGCAGACATGTCAGCCGAACAGCCGGTTGAGCTCGGCGTTCACGGCCTTTTCAGCCTTGGCAAGATTCGCGTCAATGTCACCGCCCTTGCGGACGATCTCGGTCGCGGCGTCGGCGTAGGCATTGTTCATCTTGGGTGTCCAGGCGGGGTTGGACGCGACGGCGTTCTCGTTGAAGATCTTGAGGGCGTCCGCGGCCGGGCCGGACTGCAGCTTGGCCGCTGTCGCGGCCAACGACTTGCGAGGCGGGATATGGAAGCCGTAACTGAGGTTGAAGTCCTCTTGGTCCTTGGTGTTGTCGATCCATAGCCACTTGACGAAGGCTTTGGCGGCATCCACGTTGGACGACTTGGCGCTAACCATGGCACCCCACCCACCGGCGAATGTGGACGGTTTTCCGACGCTGGTGCTGAAAGCCGGCCAGGCCACGACGCCGAAGTCGTCGGCGATGGCCTTCTGGATCCCCGGCATGGCCCATAGGCCGCACCACTGCATCGCCGCCAGGCCTTGGGTGAACGA
>DATLQC010000144.1:0-15973 GCA_035535395.1 Propionibacteriaceae bacterium
TACGGGCCAGCTGATCAATCTGGTCAGCCAAGTAGAACAGTGTCTCATCGCACACCAAGTAGTCGATCCGTAGCCCGCCGGTTAGCTGGGCGACGACATAGTCCCAGAAATCGAATTCCCAGGTGACCTCGATGGCCGGTCGAGCCAGGCCGAGGCGTGAAGAGATCGTCGATTCACCAGCGCGATCATGACTGGTGAAGAGCCGACCCTTTCGTCCGGCGGCTGATTGGGTGTAGTCCAACTGCAATGCCAAGGTCGACTTGCCACTGTCCATCGGCCCGGTGAAGTAGCTCAGCTCAGCCATGCTGCGCTCAGGCCACGATGAGCGGCACCAGCATCTCGGCTGGCGTCAGCGATCCATGCATGCCGATCAGGGTGAACTCGCGTGGGAATGCCCTCGTCATGACCGCCCAATCTCCACGAAGCGCGATCAGCACATGTCCCCAGCGGTCTCGGAGTTGATCATCCGTGGCGGCGAACCAGCCTTCGTCGATCGCCTCGTCTCGAGTCCGTACCCAAGCCAGCTCTGCAAGCCGCGCCCGCCATCGGTCCGCTACTCGATCGGACGGCTCATGATCAACATAGAGCTGACGGAAACGGCCCTCGCCGGCAATCGCCGAGACGCCAGCCATCAGGGCTGGATCATCCTCGGCCACGATTCGCTGATCGGCCGGGATGTCGATCATGCCGTGGTCACCAGTGATGATCACTGTCACCTCGGGAGGCAGCGCAGCGCGCAGTCGCTCGCACATGGCGTCGATCCGAGCCAGTTGTTCGAGCCAGGTGGCCGACTGACAACCGTGCACATGCCCGCAATGATCAAGTTCTCGCTCGTAGGCGTACACCACACTGCGATGACCGCGTAATGCTGCCTCAGCGATCAACGCGATTCGCAGGTCCTCGGCACTGTCGTCGGCGAACGGAACGAAGACCGCACCACGCAGCGCAGCTTCGGTAAGCCCGGTGCCACGAAATCGTGATAAAGCAACCGTCGTTACCGCGATACCGGTTTCGGCAGCGCGCTCGAAGAAAGTGGGTTTGGATTGATACACCGTCGGTACCGGGTCGTTTTCCCATGTCAAAGCGTTCAAGATCGCCCCGGTCGCCGGTACCCGAGAGGTGTAACCGACCAGCCCGTGCTGGCCAGGCGGCAGACCCGTGCCCAGACTCGCCAGGCTCGTCACGGTGGTACTCGGTATCGCAGAGGTAATCGGCTGCGCACTGCCGAGAAGCGAGGCCAGGTACGGCGCTTCCCGTACGGCGCGGCGGAGCAGGTTCCAGCCGAGTCCGTCGATCAGGACGACGACATAACGCGCTGACTGTGGCAGCCGGAAGGCATCCTCGGCGAAACCTGACACTCCTAGATGCGCACCGATGCTCGGCAGCAGCTCACCCAACGTTGTGGACCGGTACGCCGGAATGACCATCCCGGGCAGTGACTGGCTCGCCGACTGTGGTGGCGATGAGCTCCCCATCAAGGGTGAGCTCATACCGCCGCCGCTCGCTGTAGCGAGCTGGCAAACCGCACCAGGCGGGTGACGCGATCAGGGCCGTCAGCTGCCGCGCTCATCCGGACAGTGAGGTCGTCCCCGACGAGAGTTCCGGTGTATCCGTGGTCAGCCTCACACTGCGGATCAGTGCATGTCGCCGGCTCAACGTCGATGCGGCGTACCGCTCCCCAACCCACCGTCAGCCAGGTTTCGAAGACATCGTCCGAGCCCGCCTGGTAAGCCTCCGGCTGGTTAACGACACGCGTCAGCGCAACGGTGTTGATCTTGTTCAGCACCACCGACTCGGTCGAGGAGGCTGCGTAGATGCCAGGCGTCGGCGGCTCGGCAGGCTGATCATCGGTATGTCCGATCACCAGCCGGCTCGGGGTCAGCGCAAGCACGGTGACGTGGCGATGAATCTCGTCGCGGTTGAAGGTCGGCTCATGGTGCACCACGAAATCCACCAGCTCCTCGTCGCCAAGGGCGAGCATGATCGCGTCCTCGACAAACTCGGGAAAGTATCCGCAGGCATCAATTTCCGCGCGCAGATCTTTCCTGGTGGAGCCAATCCTCATGTCGATCATCCTGCCACGCAGCACCGACAACTGCGCTCACCAGCGACCGTTTGCTTCTGGACCCGCAGATCAACCGCTAGAGGACCCGAGCCAACGGATCACGTTGATCTGCTGTGGGCGCGATGAACACCCGAGCACCGAGGACCGCGATGGAGTTGACTGAGACCACACAGGGCCGGAGCATCACCGACGCCAACTGCGGAATCGCGTCAGACAGTTGTGCCACCCGATGTAGCAAGTCCTCGATTCCTGCAATATCGACTCCCGGTGCCCCGTGACGTCCGAACAGCGTCGGGGCGGCCTTGAGGTCCCGAACCATCTCCGCAGCATCGACTGTTGTCAGGGGCGGCACCCGGTAGACGACGTCGCCAAGCAGCTCGCTCGGGATCCCGTCCAGGCCGAGCGAGATGATCGGGCCGAAAGCGGCGTCCTCGCGACCGGTGATGATCAGTGCCACGCCGGGCGGAGCCATCGCCTGGACGACGGGTTTGGCGACTGAGAGGCCATCGCCGTCAGAGAGTCCGATCTCGGCCACCAACTGCTGCAGATCCTTCCACGCGTCGGTCATCTCGGCCGGGCCGTCGATATTGCGATGCACGCTGGCCAAATCAGGCCGACCTCGGACAGCCGCGGAGGTCGCCTTCAGTACCACGTTCCAACCCAGCTGATCCCCCGCATCGATCGCATCTTTCAAACTGGAGACGGCGAAGTGCGGCACGAGGTTGATGCCGTACGTCCCCAGCAGCTCAGCGGTCTCGGCGTCGGTCAGCTCCCGTCCCCCAGGTTGCTCGGCCAGGGTGCGATTGACTATTCGTCTGGCCGCTTGGGTGTCGACCTCCAGCATCGGCACCGCGCCGGCGTCGCGATTCCGCCACTCGGCGTAGCCGGTGATGGCTGCTAGCGCCTGGATGGCATCCACCGAGCCGTCAAACTTCGGCAGCAATCCTGGAGTGTCCGGCTCGCCACTGCTCATCAGGGGTGGGTGGAAATCAAGAAACGCCCCAACCAGCGGCTTGGTGGCTTCGGCCGCAACATCCTCCAGGGCGAGAATGACATCCTCTGTGCCCGGCTCGAACGCATCGACCGCTGCGCACACCACAGAGTCGTAACGCGGATCTGCCAATGCCTCTCGCGCAGCCGTGGCAAAGGCAGCTGCGTCCGCGTCCGGCTCGAGCAGCTCCGGCTGTGGGTCGCGGAGCAGCCCGACCGACTCCATCTTCTGCATCAACTGCTGTGCAAGCGTCAGAGAATTCGTCACGATCCGAACCCTGGGGCCGGAGGGTAACGGCTGCCGCGCTGCGATCTTGGCGATGTCGATCATGTCGCCGCGGCGGTGCACCACCATCACGCCGGCCTGCCGGAAGAGGGCATCGACCGCCTCCTCAGGAGCATGGCCCAGCCCCCCTCGTACGCCAGCATGATCGGCGCGCTGCGTGCGCCCTGGTGCGAACACGACCACCGGCTTCTTGCTGGCCAGGTGCCGAGTGATCCGCGAGAACTTCCGCGGGTTGCCGATCGAATCGAGCGTCAGCAGACAAACGCGGGTGGATTCGTCGTCTTCCCAGTACTGCATCACGTCGTTGGCCGTGACGTCGGCATAATCGCCGGTGCTGATGAAGGACGAGAGTCCCAGGTCGTTCCGATTGGCGTGGTTGAGAAGGGCAACCCCGACAGCCGCCGACTGGCAGAACATCCCCACTCCCCCAGTCCGCGGCATCGGCCCAGGTGTGGCATTGAGCTGGACAGTCGGACTTGTGTTGATCACCCCCAATGCGTCGGGGCCAAGTGCCCGGACGCCGTACGCCCGAGCCAGGTTGATGATCTGGAGATTGTCGCCGGGGGCGTAGCTAGTCCCGGTCAAGACCACGATGCCGTGGGCACACTTGTGCGCGGCCTCGATGACAACGGTGCCGAGCTGGCTGGTTGGCACCGACAGGATCGCTAGATCAAGACGACCGGCGAGGTCGCCGATTGACCCAGCATTGCTGACGCCCGGCACCGCGCCACCATCGCTGCTCACCGCCATGACCTCGCCGCGAAAGCCGCCGCGCAACACGGAGTTGATCAAGTCTTGGATTCGATCACCCTCTCCGTACAGGACGATCCGTTCCGGAGTAAGCAATCGGTGCATCGAGACGCTTTCCGCACGATGTTCCCGGCGTTCCATAACGCCGACCGAGGTGTCGGTGGGCAAGATCGGAAACTCGACCCCGAGCACGCCATCCTCGATGCCCTTGGTGACTCGGTAGCCGGCATCAGCGAACACTTTGGCCATCCGCCGGTTCTCCGGCAGCACTTCGGCGACGAATCGACTGATGCCGCGTTCGCGTGCCGCCTGAGCCAGATGCTCCAGCAGCAGCTGGGCAATGCCGCGTCCCTGATGGGCGTCCTCGATCAGGAAGGCCACCTCAGCATGATCATCTTCGACTCGGTCATAGCGGCCGACCGCGATCATCTCATCGCCAAGGGTGAGGATGAACGCCACCCGATCCACGTAATCGACCTCGGTGAATCGCTTGACATCGCGATCACTCAGCCGCGGATAAGGGGCGAAGAAGCGGAAGTACTTCGACTGCGGCGAAACTCGATCGTAAAAAGCGACGAGCCGCTCCGCATCGGACGGCCGGATGGGACGCAGATGGGCCACACCGCCGTCCGCAAGCAGCACATCAGCTTCCCACTCCCGTGGGTATCCGGGCGGGTCCTTGTCAATATTCCCCGGAGCCTGGCTCACGGACACGGCCAAAAGCCTATCGGGCTCAAGCGTCGGGTAGCGCGCGCCGACGACTGGAGGAGCGATGCGCGAACACTCCGCTCACCAAATTTGCTCGCGGTGCCCGATGTGTTCGCGAACCGCGACGACATCGTCGGCTTCCGGGCGCGCTGCGCGAGCGCCCTGAGGACTAGTGGTTGAGATTGCACTGGGGTTTCGAGGGCAGCACAGAAGCAGGCGATATTCAGCGAGAGGCGCCAGGGAATAGTGTCAGCCCATGGCCGACTTCGTCGCTGCAATCGACCAGGGTACGACGAGCACTCGCTGCATGATCTTCGATCACGCCGGCCGCGAAGTAGCGAAAAACCAACTTGAGCACGAGCAGATTATGCCCAAGGCGGGATGGGTGGAGCACGATGCACAGGAGATCTGGCAGCGCACCCAAGAGGTCGTTCAACAAGCCCTAGCACAGCGCGGCCTGACGGCCGCTGATCTTGCCGGCCTCGGCATCACCAACCAGCGTGAAACCACACTCGTATGGAATCCGACTACTGGCGAGCCGTACGGCAACGCGATCGTCTGGCAGGACACCCGCACGGACACGATCGCCGCTGCACTGGACCGCGACGGCCGGGGCGAAGTGATCAGGCACCGGGCTGGCCTACCTCCAGCTACCTACTTCTCCGGCGGCAAACTGCAGTGGATCTTGGAAAACGTCGACGGCGTACGCGAGGCCGCCGAACGTGGAGAAGCCATCTTCGGCACCACCGACAGCTGGCTGTTGTGGAACCTCACCGGAGGCGTTGACGGCGGACAGCACATCACCGACGTCACCAATGCCAGCCGCACCATGTTGATGGATCTTGAGACCCTTGACTGGGACCCGGAGTTGCTGAGCTTCTTCGGCATTCCGCAGCCGATGCTGCCGACCATCGTGCCGTCATCCCACTCGACCGCGTACCAGCGGACTCGGGCAGACGGGCCCTTCGGGGGCGAAGTCACCATCGGCGGTGACCTCGGAGACCAGCAGGCAGCCATGGTCGGACAGGTTTGCCTCAGCGAAGGCGAAGCCAAGAACACCTATGGCACCGGCAACTTCTTGCTGCTCAATACTGGCGAGAAGCTGTGCCGCTCAGCCAATGGCCTCCTTAGCACGGTCTGCTTTCAGTTCGGTGAGGCCCCGCCGGTCTACGCACTGGAGGGTTCCATCGCCGTCACCGGTTCCGCCGTGCAGTGGCTACGCGACCAGCTCAAGATCATTAGCAACGCCGCCGAAATCGAAACGCTGGCGAGCCAGGTGGACAGCGCCGCACATGTCTATTTCGTCCCTGCCTTTTCCGGGCTCTTTGCGCCCTACTGGCGCTCTGATGCCCGCGGCGTCATCGTCGGCCTGTCGCGCTTCCATACCCGGGAACACATTGCCCGGGCAACACTGGAAGCAATCTGCTACCAGAGTCGTGACGTCGTCGAGGCCATGGAAAAGGATGCTGGCGTCCAGCTCGATGAGCTGAAAGTGGACGGCGGCGTCACTGCGAACAAGCTGTGCATGCAGATCCAGGCCGACACGCTCGGCGTCGATGTCAGCAAGCCCGTCGTACCCGAGACAACAGCGCTCGGCGCCGCGTACGCAGCGGGGCTCGCGACAGGGTTTTGGTCTTCGCCTTCCGAGCTTCGGGAGAACTGGCTGGAAGACCGACGCTGGACCCCGCAGATCAGCGAGGAGGAGCGAGCGGCCGGGTATGAGGGCTGGAAGAAGGCTGTGACACGAACGCTGGATTGGGTCCAGGTCGAATGAGGTATCCCAAAGACCACGACAAGGGTGACGACAAGAGGAGTGGTGCAGATGGCAACGACGACTCAACCCAGGACCAGGGAACGCATCGCGCCGGATCCTGACCGCAATCTCGCGCTTGAGTTGGTGAGGGCTACCGAGGCGGCCGCGATCAATTGCTCGCGGTACATGGGGCTTGGGGACAAGAACCAGGTGGATGGCGCTGCGGTTGACGCCATGCGCCCGGTGCTCGGAACCGTCCGGATGAACGGCATCGTGGTGATCGGTGAGGGTGAGAAGGACGAAGCCCCGATGCTGTATAACGGCGAGCGGGTCGGGGACGGCTCCGGGCCTGAGTGGGACATTGCTGTCGATCCTGTCGACGGAACCACGCTGACCGCCAAGAGCCTGCCGGACGCCGTTAGCATTATCGGCGTCTCCTCCCGCGGCACCATGTTCTCCCCTGGCCCTGCGGTGTACATGCAGAAACTGGTGGTACCCGGATATGCAGCGGCCGCCGTTGATCTTGACGCGCCGGTTGCCGACAACCTTGCCAAGATCGCCGAGGCGACCGACCGCACGGTCTCCGACCTCACGGTCTGCGTCCTCGATCGGCCACGACATGCTGATCTTGTGGCGGCAATCCGCTCCGCAGGTGCCAGGATCAGGTTCCTGCTCGACGGCGATGTGGCCGGTTCGATCATGGCCGTCACTCCATCGACGGGAGTCGATCTGCTCGTTGGCGTTGGTGGCACTCCGGAAGGTGTCCTTGCCGCGTGCGCGCTGCGCTGCCTCGGTGGAGAAATGTTCGGGCGGCTCATCGCGCGCAATGACAGTGAGCGGGCGGCGATCTTGGACGCGGGTTACGACCTTGATCGCACGCTGACCACCACGGACCTGGTCTCTGGCGACAATGTCTTCTTTGCCGCTACAGGCGTGACAGATGGCTCATTGCTTCGGGGAGTGCGATTCGAGAGCCACCGAATTATCACACAGTCATTGTCAATGCGATCCCGCTCCGGCACCATCCGGCTGATCGAGGGTCGCCATGACCCCGAACGGTCCTTCCTGGTCAATCCCTGACGGCTCGGATGTTTTCCACCACATCTCCGATCGGCCCCGCGGCCCGGGCAGCGGCGCTCGACCGGCTAGCAAGCGAAGACCAAGACATTCTTGTCATCGGCGCCGGCGTCACTGGTTGCGGTTGCGCACTCGACGCCGTCACACGTGGACTGCGCGTCGGCTTAGTGGAAGCCCGTGACTTCGCGGCTGGCACGTCGAGCCGATCTAGCAAGTTGTTCCACGGTGGGCTGCGCTACATCGAGCAGCTCAACTTCGCCTTGGTTTTCGAAGCCCTCAAGGAGCGCTCGCTGGCACTCAACAAGCTGGCTCCGCATTTGGCTAAACCCGTGCCGTTCCTCTACCCGCTGATGCGACCGGTGGCCGACCGCGGTTACGCAGGTCTCGGCATCGGCGTCTACGACCTGATGGGCGCCGGCCGCGGAGTGCCGCATCACATGCGCCACCTGAGCCGCAAACGCACCTTCGAGAGTTTCCCGTCTGCGAATCGGCAGAGTGTGGTGGGTTCGATCAAGTTTTACGAAGGCCTGGTCGATGACGCGCGGCACACCATGATGATCGGCCGTACTGCGGCCCATTACGGCGCGGCCGTTGCGACCAGCACCCGGGTGGTCGGTTTTCTGCGGGAGGCTGACCGAGTTGCTGGTGTTGAGGTTCGTGATCTTGAGTCGGGACGGACCTTCACCATCCGCGCTAAGCAGACCATCAATGCGGCCGGGGTGTGGATCGACGAACTGCAACAGATGCTTGGCGGACGGGGGCAGTTTCAGGTCCGCGCATCCAAAGGCATCCATCTCGTCGTACCGCGCAACCGCATCAACTCCATGACGGGGTTGATCACGCGCACCGAGAAGAGCCTGCTGTTCATCATTCCGTGGAGCAGCCACTGGATCATTGGCACTACCGACACCGACTGGCAACTGGATCGGGCGCATCCGGCGGCCAGCCAGGCCGACATCGACTATCTGCTGGGGCACGCCAACACTTTGCTGGCAGATCCACTGACCCGAGACGACGTCATTGGCGTCTACGCCGGCCTGCGACCCTTGCTGGCCGGCGAATCGGATTCGACATCCAAGCTTTCCCGAGAGCACGCCGTCGCCTCGCCGGTGCGTGGTCTGGTCGTCATCGCCGGTGGAAAGTACACCACCTATCGGGTGATGGCCAAGGATGCGGTCGACGCCGCGGTCCGCGACCTGGATCAGAAGGTGCCTGCATCGTGCACCGAAGACGTACCTTTGCTCGGCGCCGATGGCTATCACGCCTTGTGGAATGCGCGTCCCCTGCTCGCCGATGAAACCGGACTCCGGGACATCCAGGTGGAACACCTGTTGAACCGCTACGGCTCCTTGCTTCCGGAACTCCTAGACATGATCAAGTCCTCCCCGGAGCTCGCCCATCCGCTGGACGGGGCACCGGAATACCTCAAGATCGAGGCGGTCTATGCCGCCTCCCACGAGGGTGCGCTGCACTTGGATGACATCTTGGCGCGACGTACCCGCATCTCCATCGAAACCTGGGATCGCGGCTTGGCCGCGGCCCGGGATGTTGCCACCCTGGTCGCTCCGGTTCTGGGCTGGGGTGAGGCAGACGTCGATCGTGAAGTCGAGCACTATCACAAGCGGGTTGCCGCCGAACGCGAATCACAGCACCAGCCAGATGACCTATCCGCCGACGCCGCCCGACTCGGCGCTCCAGACGTACGAATGGGGCGTGTTCACTAACCGAGGAATATCGGCAGAAGAGGTGGTTCGCCGGCCTTGCAGGCCGGTTTCCCGACACTTTGTTACGTCACACCTAGACATTGCCGACTCGGCGTAAGGTCACGGCATGCCCAACAATCCTGCCGCCGCGCGCGAGGTCATCGGTGACTATGTGGCTGAGCAGTGCACCGTGATCATTGACTCTGAGGCTGAGTTGCGCGCTGGTGAAGACGTGATCCACAAGGTCCGAGTAGCGGTACGCCGGCTACGCAGCACCATCCGCGTGTTCGCCGACCTCTTCGACGTCGAACAGGCGGCGCGACTTGAAGCGGAGCTGGTCTGGTGGGCAGGCCTACTAGGCAAGGTGCGGGACATGGACATCCTGACCCGGCGACAACAAGCTCTGCTTGCCGAGCTGCCGCCTGAACTCATTCTCGGCCCGGTCGAGTCGACCATCCAAGAAGAGCTCACTGTCCAGCGGAAGCAGGCCATGGATGATGTGCTCGAGGCGCTGAACTGCCAGCGCTACCGAAAGTTCATCGGTATGGCGCACCATTGGCGCAGCGACCCACCCTTCACGGCCGCTGCTGAGGCTTCCGCGGACTCGATCGATGCTGCGATCAAAAAGGCCAGAAAGAAGGCGGACAAGCGGCTTACCAAAGCAGTTGCAGCGCGCGGTGCTGACGAGCCGTCTGATGATCTGTTCCATGGGGCTCGCAAAGCATCCAAACGCCATCGTTATGCAGTCGAGGCTGCTGTGCCCGTCTGGGGCAGCAAGGCCGACAAGATCATTTCGCGGCGCAAAGATCTGCAGGACCTGCTGGGCAATTATCAAGACAGCATCGTGAGTGCAGCCTTCCTTCGCGAACTGGGCGCTCGCCGCGGGATCCGGTCGGGTCAAAACGGCTTCAGCTATGGCGTCCTGTACGCCCGGGAGCTGGCAGCCCGCGATTCGCTGCTAGCCGACCTCAAGCCTTTTCTCTAAAACTCCCGGCATAGCAGAAGGGAGAATTCGCACTCTATGGCCAGAACAACCGCACCGCCCGAGGACGACTTCACCGAGCGAATCGTCGACATCGATGTCGCCTCGGAAATGCAGACCAGCTTCTTGGAGTACGCGTACTCGGTCATCTACTCCCGAGCCCTTCCTGATGCCAGAGACGGGCTCAAGCCCGTGCAGCGCCGGATCTTGTACTCCATGGATGAGATGGGCATTCGCCCGGACCGTTCGCACGTCAAATGCGCTCGGGTAGTCGGTCAGGTCATGGGTCAATACCATCCCCATGGCGACACCGCGATCTACGACGCGTTGGTCCGGATGGCTCAGCCCTGGGCCATGCGACTGCCGTTGATCGATAGTCATGGCAATTTCGGCTCGCTCGACGACGGCCCCGCTGCCATGCGTTACACAGAGTGCCGAATGGCACCAGCTGCGGCAGCAATGACCGATGGTCTTGAGGAAAACACCGTCGACTTGAAGCCGAACTACGACGGCAAGGATGTCGAGCCGACCGTCCTCCCAGCTGCATTCCCTAACCTCCTCGTCAATGGAGCAACGGGTATCGCGGTCGGCATGGCAACCAACTGTCCGCCACACAACCTCGTGGAAGTCGTCCAGGCGTTGCGCCACCTGATCAAGCATCCCGAGGCCGATACCGATGAGCTGATGAGGTTCATTCCTGGACCCGATCTGCCAAGCGGCGGCAAGATCATCGGGCTAGAGGGCATTCGGGACGCCTATCACACGGGAAAGGGCTCATTCCGGATGCGCGCCACGGCCCGCATCGAGCAGGTGCACCCGCGTCGCAAGGGCATTGTGATCACCGAACTTCCCTATCTCATCGGCCCGGAACGAGTGATCGAACAGATCAAGAGCCTCGTGAATGCCCGCAGGCTGCAGGGCATCGCCGACGTCAAGGACCTCTCGGATCGGGCGAACGGGACTCGACTAGTGATCGAGATCAAGAGCGGCTTCAACCCCGACGCGATCTTGGAACAGCTCTACAAGCGGACCAAGATCGAAGACAACTACGCGATCAACGCCGTCGCCCTGGTGGATGGGCAGCCGCGGACTCTGACTCTGCGCGACCTACTCACCGTTTACCTCGAGCACCGCTACGAGGTGACGCGGCGTCGTACCGAATTCGCCCGGTCCAAAGCCCAGGAGCGCCTGCACCTCGTGGAGGGGCTGCTGGTGGCCATCGTGGATATCGATGACGTGATCGCCATCATCCGTAGCTCCGACGACACAGCACAGGCCCGCTCACGGCTTATGGAGGTCTTCGAGCTGTCGGAGACTCAAACCAACTACATCCTTGAGATGCCGTTGCGCAGGCTCACTCGATTCAGTCGGATCGAGCTGGAGGCGGAGCGGGGCAAGCTGGAAGCGACCATCGCCGAGCTCACTGAGATCTTGGAAAACCGCGATCAGCTGCGGGCTCTGGTCGGCAACCAGCTCGCCGAGGTCGCCCAACAGCACGGCACTCCGCGTCGCACGATATTGCTGGCAGCAAGCGGCGTGGCGGCAACCGCTGCGGCTGCTCCGCTGGAAGTCGCGAACGATCCTTGCTGGGTGCTGCTTTCCTCGGCGGGCCTGCTTGCCCGGACTAATCACGCGCAGCCGCTACCGCCGGTGGGTGCCCGCGCCAACCACGACGTCATCGTCTCGAAGATCATTTCCACGGCCCGCGGTGACTGCGGACTTCTCACCAGCGCCGGCCGGGTGATCAAGATCAGCGCACTGGATCTTCCGACGGTCCCGATCACTGCGCACGCGCCGAATCTCCAGGGAGGCACGCACGTCAGTGAGCTCCTTACCCTGGATCCCGGGGAGAAGATCCTTTGCCTGACAACGCTTGGCGACGATTCGCTGGGCTTGGCATTGGGCACGGCCCAAGGAATCGTCAAGCGGGTCAATCCAGAGGTCCTCGGTAAGGATTCCTGGGATGTCATCCGGCTCGACGCCGGCGACCGAGTGGTTGGTGCAGTGGAGCTCACGACGACGCAAGCCGAGCTGGTCTTCATCACCAATGACGCCCAAATGCTGCACTTCCCGGCATCGGCTGTACGCCCGCAGGGACGCGCCGGCGGTGGCATGGCTGGCATCAAACTCGGCATCGGGGCCAGCGTGGTCTACTTCGGGGCGGTATCCGCGACTGATGCTGTCGTGGTCACCGTATCCGGCAGTTCCCGCGCACTGCCAGGGACCGATGCCGGTTCGGTGAAAGTCACAGGCTTGGAACACTATCCAGCAAAAGGCCGGGCAACCGGCGGGGTACGCTGCCATCGGTTCCTCAAGGGCGAGGATTCGCTGCTGCTCGCCTGGGCGGGGCAGGCACCTGCCATCGCCGCTGCGGCCAGTGGCAGTCCCGTTCCGTTGCCGGCAGCCGATGCCCGACGGGACGGGTCAGGAACCCCCGGCGCTCAGCCCATCGCGGCTATCGGATCGGCCGCAGCCGGCTGAGCGCTATGACCGCACTGGAGGCCGATACGCATGGAGCGTTCACCAGATCGGCGGCCCGATCATCACGAGGCACCTCATCGCCAGGAGGCGACTGACGGCGCCTTCGACGACTTACTTGCCAACAACAAGAAGTTCGCAGAGAACTTTGATCTGCACGGCTTCGACGGGGTGGCGCATGCTGGGGTTCTGATGATCACCTGCATGGACTCGCGAATCGCCCCGCTCGAAATGATCGGGCTCACTTTTGGTGATGCCAAGATCATCAGGACCCCTGGCGGTCGAGTGACCACGTCCGCGCTGGCAGGCTGCATCGCCGGCGTTCACCTGCTCAACGTGAACCGCATCATGGTCATCCCGCACAGCCGCTGCGCCATGGCTGCTACCGATGACGACGTGATCATCGAGAAGATCCGGAATGCCAGCGGCGTCGATGCCTCATGGGTGCGGTTCGGTGCGTCGGCCGACCAGCGGCGTACCTTGCATCGTGACACCGAGAAGCTACGGAATCATCCCTTGATCGGCGATCGAGCGGTGGTCGGCGGTTTCTATTACGACGTCGACACCGGCCTCTTGGAACGCTGGGACTGAGCGCGCAGGCGTTGCCTTAGGCGTCGATGGTGGCGGCGTCGAGGGCGTATGCCCCGTCGATGAGGAACTCCTTGCGCGGGCCCACATCGTTGCCCATCAGCATCTCGAACGTCGTCTCGGCAATAAGGCCGTCGTCCACGGTCATCCGGCGCAGCGTACGGTGCCGGGGACTCATCGTGGTCTCGGCTAGCTGATCGGCATCCATCTCGCCGAGTCCCTTGTAGCGCTGCGGCTCCTTGAAATGCAGACCCTTCTTGGTCAGCTCGGCCGCCTTTCGCTGGTACTCCGCGTCGGAATAGGTGTAGATGTACTTCTCCTGACCCTTGCGCGCATTTGTCAGCTCGAATCGATGCAGCGGCGGCACGGCAGTGAACACTCGCCCAGCGTCCACCAGCGGGCGCATGTACCTGAAGAACAGAGTCGCGAGCAGGCAACGAATGTGAGCACCGTCTGAATCGGCGTCCGCCATGAAAATGATCTTGCCGTAGCGGGCGGCATCGATCTCGAAGCTGCGGCCGGAGCCGGCCCCGACGACCTGGATGATCGAGGCGCATTCGGCATTCTTCAGCATGTCGCCGATCGAAGCCTTTTGGACGTTGAGGATCTTGCCGCGAATCGGCAATAGCGCCTGGAACTCGGAGTTCCTGGCGAGTTTGGCCGTACCCAGCGCTGAGTCGCCCTCCACAATGAAGAGCTCCGACCGGTCCACGTCGTTGCTACGGCAGTCGACCAACTTGGCCGGCAGCGCTGATGACTCCAGCGCATTCTTGCGGCGTTGCGCCTCGCGATGCTGCCGCGCGGCTACCCGGGCCCGCGATGCGCCGACGACCTTCTCCAAGACCGCACGAGCATGTGCCCGGGTCGCCGCCTTGGTGGCCCCGAGGAACTTCCCGAGCTCACCTTCCACCGCTTTGGCAACCAGCCGCGACACTGCAGGTGTGCCGAGGACCTCCTTCGTCTGGCCCTCGAACTGCGGTTCGGCCAGCCGTACGGTGACCACCGCTGTCATGCCCTCGAGGATGTCCTCTTTCAGCACTTCGTCGCCGTTCTTCAGCAGCCGGGTGTTCTGTAGGGCACTGCCGAAGGCCTTGGTTAATCCGCGCTCGAAGCCAGCGATATGGGTGCCGCCTTTGGGCGTGGCAATGATGTTGACGAACGACTGGGTATGCGTCTCGTAGCCGTTCCCCCAGCGGACAGCAATATCAATCTCGAGGTCCCGCTCGACGTCAGCGGGCTCCATGTGCCCTTCGTCGTCGAGCATCGGAACCGTCTCGGTAAACCGATCGGTGCCCCGAAGCCGGATCACATCGGTGATCGGCTGATCGGACGCGAGAAACTCGCAGAACTCTGAGATGCCGCCCTGGTGCAGGTAGGTCTCCTCGACGACCTCCTCGCTCCGAGCATCACTAACGTGCAGCGCCAGTCCAGGAACCAAGAAGCTCGTCTGTCTGGCACGGTCTTGCAGATCGCGCAGCGACAGCTGGGCGTCAGGCAAGAAGGTCTGCCTGTCGGGCCAGTACGTCACCCGCGTCCCGGTCGTACCCTTGGGCACTCGGCCGATCTTGCGCAGCGCCCCTCCGGGCGTAAATTTCGCCGTCGGTCCGGGCCCGTCAAATATGCCTGGTACGCCGCGGCGGAATGACATGGCCCAGGTCGCCGAGTTGCGATCCACTTCAACATCGAGCCGACTCGACAAGGCATTGACAACTGACGAGCCGACGCCATGCAGTCCGCCCGTGGCGTTGTACGAGCCGGCACCGAACTTGCCGCCTGCATGGAGCTTGGTGAAGACCACCTCCACACCGGAAAGGCGGGTGCGGGGCTCAATGTCTACCGGGATACCGCGGCCCTGATCGCGTACGGAGATGCCACCATCCGGGCGCAATGTGACGAAGATCTCCTTGCCGTGACCACCAAGCGCCTCATCGACGGCATTGTCGATAATCTCCCACAGGCAGTGCATCAGCCCCCTGGTATCGGTGGAGCCGATGTACATCGCTGGTCGTTTCCGAACCGCCTCCAGGCCCTCGAGAACCAGCAGATGCCGCGCCTCATAGTCACGGCTTTCCGTTGCGGCGCTGGCAGTTGGCACGGGCTGAGAGTACCTCGCACCAGACGTCAAACAGGTGCCAAAGCCGCCAATCCGGCGCTGTGTCGGAGAACGAAATCCTCGTGAGCACATCTAACATCTAGCCCACGTAGCGATTCACAGGATTCGTTACACAACAGTCATTGGTCCGAGATGCAGAGACGGAACAATCAGTGGCAGGCGAGATGTTGAGATATGCAGGGCGGGTACCAAGAGCACGGTGCGCGCCCCCAGCACAGACAAGATCATCTGCCAAGATCATTCGTGATCGTCAGGAAGCGAGGCCCACCGTGAACGCAGTTATCGAAGGTCCCGCGTTGAACGCCTCGGATCGTTGCGATCGGTGCGGCGCGCAAGCCTATGTCCGAGTCACTATGGCCAGCGGGTTCGACCTGCTCTTTTGCTCACACCACAGCAAGGAGCACGCTGACAAACTTAAGCAAGTAGCGCTCAAGATCCACGACGAATCACAGCGGAGCGGCTAGTCCAGGTAATCCCTCA
>DATLQC010000145.1:0-3879 GCA_035535395.1 Propionibacteriaceae bacterium
CTCGGAATAGGTCACGCCGCTAGCTGCCCACATCCGCGGAAACATCGAATGCTGGGTGAAACAGGGCATGGTGTTGATCTCGTTGACCACTACCTGTCCATCACGGGTGACGAAGACGTCTACTCGCGCCAGACCTTCACAACCAATCGCCTGGAAGGTCTTGATAGCCAATTGCTGGACTTGATCAGCTAGCTCAGGCTGGACCTGGGCCGGCACGTCAAGATCAACCTGCTCCTCGGGGAGGTATTTGGCCTCAAAGTCGTAGAAGCCGGACTTGCTATGCACGCGTATCTCGGCGACCACGCTTGCCAGCGGCGGGCCGCCGTCAAGATCATCCAGCACACCGCACTCCAGCTCCCGTGCGCCGACGAACCCCTGTTCGACGATGATCTTGGGATCGTAGGCCTGCGCCACCTGAATGGCCTGCTCAAGGCAAGCTGCATCGTTCACCTTGGATATGCCCAAGCTGGATCAGCCCCGAGCGGGTTTGACGAACAGCGGGTAATGCAACGTCGCAATGGCTTCCAAGCAGGCCGCCTTGTCCCGCTGCCACTCCGACGAAGTAACGGGCACGAAAGGTCCAACGGGCAGCCCGGATGCCGCCAGCACCAGCTTCATGTAGTGCTTGTCCATGCCGACGGCGCTGGCCAGCACACCGGCGCCCACGTAGCGGGTTCCCATCATCTCGAACAGGCCTTGGATGGTGCCGTCCTCACCAAAGGGCCCGTGCAGCAGTGCCAGCGCTACGTCGACCGGACCAAGCTGCGATAGCGCGGACTGCTCCCGAACTGCCAGCTCGCTGCCGCTGGAGACCCGCATCAGCAAAGCTTCGGCCGCATTCTCGCTGAGCTCGGGCAATCTCCCATCGGTCACCGCCAGCCGGCTGATTGTTTCCGGATCCACCACGATCCAGCGCCCGGTACGCGTTATGCCAATACCCACAACATCAAAGCGATCCCCATCCAGCGCGCTGAGCACCCCAGCCGCGGTGAGACAGGACACGCCGTGCTCGCTACTGGTTCCCCCGAAGACCACCGCGACGCGGTGCCGAGAACCGTTGACCCTTCGAACGCTCGGCTGGCTTTCACTCACGATTCTCGACCTTATCCGGGGCGGGCGGATCCTGCGGCGTACGCACCAGACTTGGGCTTGTGACCAAGCAGCCGCACAATCCTGATAGCACCTCGCAGTTCCGGTTGCGGCCGGAAACTATCGCGGTTACCGCCGGCCGCCCCGACCGAGTTGTGGATGCGCCACTCAATCCGCCGGTGGTCTTCGCGTCTACCTACATTGGCGCGCATGAGGTGAGCACCGCCAAGCTCGGATACGGCCGCTACGGCAACCCCACCTGGCAGGCACTCGAGCAGGCGATCGGCGCTCTGGAAGGCGGCCGGGCGCTCAGCTTCTCCTCCGGTATGGCAGCTGCCCACGCGGTGCTGGAGTTGATGCCGCCGCGCGCCGTTGTGGTGATTCCTCACAATTGCTATCTCGGGGTGGCCGATGCCGTCGACCGACGGCAAGCCAAGGACGGCTGGCAGGTGCGTCGGGTCAATGTCGCGGAGACCGCAGAAGTGCTGGCCGCCGCTGAAGGCGCCGATCTGGTGTGGATCGAGTCACCCACCAATCAGACGATCGAAGTAGCCGACCTGCCAGCGCTAGGCCGCAATCTCGCCAGAGAGGTGATCTTCGTGGTAGATAGCACCTTTGCCACTCCGCTACTGCAACGCCCACTGGAGTCTGGCGCCGACATCGTTGTGCACTCGGCCACCAAATTGCTGTCGGGTCATTCCGACGTCCTGCTCGGTGTGCTGGTGACGAGAGCCGACGACGCTAAGAGCTTCGAGGCCTTGGAAGCCGTACGCCGCTCCTTCGGTGCCGCTCCTGGTCCCATGGAGGCTTACCTCGCGCTGCGTGGCCTCCGTACCCTGCCGCTGCGTCTCGCCCAGGCCCAGACAAGTGCGCAGATCCTCGCCGAACGGCTCGTCACCCACAAGCACGTACGGCGCGTGCGGTTTCCCGGACTTCCTGAGGATCCGGGTCACGACGTCGCCCATCGCACCATGTCTGGCTTCGGGTCGCTGATCTCCATCGACCTTGCGGACGCGAAGACTGCCGAGGCATTGGTCGACGGCTGCTCGCTATGGGGGTTTGCCACTAGCCTCGGCGGGGTCGAGTCCACCTTGGAACGTCGCCGTCGCTGGGGCGGTGAGCTGTTATCGGTCCCCGAAGGTCTGATACGAATGTCGGTCGGGATCGAGCATGTCGAGGACCTGTGGGCTGATCTCGCCCAGGCCCTTGATCAGCTCGACCGAAGTTAGTAGCGCTCCGGTTTGGCCGAGCGGGACATCAGCGCGGTGATCATCTCCGCCGGCGTGAGTTCGCCGGCAATCACAGCGGCGACGTTTTCTACGATCGGCATTTCCACATGATGCTTGGCGGCGAGCTCAGTGATCGATGCGCAAGACTTCACCCCCTCGGCAACCTGCCGAGTTGACGCCGTGATCTCCGCGACCGTACGTCCCCTGCCGAGCTCCTCACCAAAGGAACGGTTTCGCGACAGCGGCGATGAGCAGGTAGCCACTAGATCACCGAGCCCAGCTAGGCCGGAGAAGGTGTAGGGATCCGCACCCAGTACAAGACCAAGTCGGGTAATCTCTGCCAGTCCTCGAGTGATCACCGAGGCAGTTGCGTTCGCGCCTAGGCCGAGCCCCATCGCCATGCCAACCGCTAGCGCGATCACGTTCTTGGTCGCACCGCCGAGCTCGCAGCCGATGACATCGGTGTTGGTGTACGCCCGGAAGCGAGCGGTATGGCACACCGCCTGAAATGCCTCGGCCGTGGCAGGCGAGACGCTGGCGACCACACTTGCTGATGGCTGTCGTTCAGCGATCTCTCGAGCCAGGTTTGGCCCGGTGACAACCACAATGCGCTCCGGGGCAATCTGACCTGCCTCGGCGATCACTTCGCTCATCCGCAAGCCACTACCGAGCTCGATGCCTTTAGCCAGGCTCACCACAATGGCGTTCTCGGGGATCTGCCAGTGACTGAGGTTATTGCGCAGCGATTGGGAGGGCACTGCCAGCACCACGAAGTCGGCTCCGCTCATCGCCTGCTGAGGATCGCTGGCGGCCTTCAAGGACTCGGGCAGTGCGAGGTCGGGAAAGTAGTCAGGATTGCAATGCTCAAAGTTGATCTTGTCCGCTAGTTCAGGACGTCGTGCCCAGAGGGTCACCTGATTGCCGGCGTCGGATACCACGAGCGCAAAGGCGGTGCCCCAGGATCCTGAGCCCATGATCGTGATCCGCGCCGGAGCATGGGTAGTCTCGGCGGCGCTCACCGTTGATCTCCGGTCATCATGTCTGTCCGCGGATCATAGCGATGCGCGGGCGGCATCGCGTGGCGCAGTTCAGCGACCAAGACCGTGATAGCGTCCATGACCCTTCCGGTCGCCTCGTCAAGCGTCGCGGCACTGATGGACTTGCTACGAAGATCATCAAGCGATACCGGATCACCTGCCGTCACTCGCAAAGTCTTGCGAGGAAACAGCTTCGGAAAGCCCGGCTTACGACCGGGCATCAGCTCCTGAGCACCCCACTGACCGATGGGGACTACTGGACAGCCAGTCTCAAAGGCGAGCCGGGCCGCACCCGTTTTGCCTTTCATCGGCCACAGTTCCGGATCATAGGTAATCGTTCCCTCGGGATAGATCACCAGGGCACGGCCTTGCTCAATCGCCTGAGCCGCGGCAATGAGCGCGTCCCTGGATTGTGCAGAGCCGCGCTGGACCGGGATTTGTCCACAAGCAGCAATGATCCGCCCGATCACGGGGATCTGGAATACCGATGCTTTTGCCAGGAAACGTGGCCAGCGCCCGGAGAA
>DATLQC010000146.1:0-6022 GCA_035535395.1 Propionibacteriaceae bacterium
TGTCTTGGCGACGTCGTCTGCGGTGTTGCGGAGCGTTGCGAGGTCCGCCCCAAACACCCGCACCACCAGCTCATCGCTCACCTGGTCTCGAGCAGCTGCCACACGGTCCTCGGCATAGGTCCGTACGCTGGTCTGCAACCCCGGGTATCCGGCCGCGATGTCCCTGATCCCAGCAAGCGTTTCGTCGTAATTGGCACCGGGCGCCACGGTCAGCCAGATCTCTCCAGCGTTGACATCAACGATCTCGTCAGAAGTAACGGCGCGGCCCACGTGAGCTCCCGCGGACTCAATTCCCGGCGCGCCTCGCAGCTCGCCAGCGACGACCGAGGTGATCCGGTTCATCTCCGGCAACGAGGTACCTGGCGCAGCCTGCACACGGACCAGTACGTTGCGATCCTGCAGCGTCGGCAGTACGGGGCCACTGGCAGCAAACGTCGCAACCAGAATTCCGGCCACCGCGAGTACGCCCGTAGCGAGGCCTACCCAGCATGGTCTGCTGATTGCGGGCGCAGCAATGCGTTCAGCTCCGCTGCGTATCCAGCGATCAAGGGGGCCTTCCCGTAGCTGCTGCCGGCCGTCCCGGAAGAGCAGTATCGAAAGCGCAGGGGTAACGACCAGAGCCACGACCAAGGAGGTCACAATCGCAAGGACGTAGGTCCCAGCCGCCGGCCAGGTAAAGGCGCTCGAAACTCCGCCGATTGCCAAGACTGGGGCCAAAGCCAAGATGGCAAGGACAGAGGCGACCAGCAGCGGGGCCCGCCGTGCCGTCACGACATCGCCAATGATTGAGCTGAGTGGCGCTCCATCTGACCCGGCGACCAGCCGGCGCCGGCGGATCTCGGCTACGTCGCCAAAGGCGTCATCGACCACCACTGCAGTAGCCGCGGCGAGGCCCAGCAGAGTCATCATGGTGAGCGTTTCACCGCGCAGATGCAGCACCCAGGCGGCCGAGACCAGAGAGAGCGGGACGGCGACTACTGGAATCAAGATCGCCCGCCATGAGATGAGCAGCGCGCCTACAGCCACCACGAGCAACAGCGCGGTCACGAGACCAACGACACCTAGATGCCTCAGGGCGCTGGTCATGTAGGAGGCCGGCCGGAAGACATGATCATCCATCTCGATGCCGGACAAGCCAGGGGCCATCGCCTCGAGCGCCTCATCGACGTCCTTGGTCACCTGGGCCGTATTGGCGTCGGGGAATCGTTCGACAACCAGCATCAAGCTGGGCGCGCCATTCAGGCTGGCGTCGCCAATCAGCGGTTGATGGTCCTCGGTCACGCTAGCGACATCGCCAATCCGTAGCGCCGGTGCCTGCGTGCCCTCGACTGCGACATTCGCAAGCTGGTCGGGGGTGCTAATCGGCTGAACGTGCTGTACGCCGATGCGCTGGTTCGGTGTCTCGACAAAGCCGCCGGTCCCGGGTGTCGACGCTTCGACGAAGCTCAATGGCGATACCCACAGTGCATTGCCCGTGGTCTCGATGAGCTGGGTGAGAGTGACCTTGCGAGATTGAAGCCGCTGTGGATCCACCTGAACCTGCAACTGGCGATCCCGCATGCCCCAGACGGAGACGTTCGCGACGCCGGGAATGCTCATGAGCCGAGGCCGGATCTGCCAGCGGGCCAGTACCGACATCTGCATCTCTGAGACGGTGTCGGATCGCATCGAGACCATAGCTACTCGACTCGTCGACGACGTCGGTTGGATCATCATCGGCGGGGTGCCGACGTTGGGCAGCGCCTTGGCTTGAGACATCCGCTCCTGGGTGAGCTGCCGCGCGGCCCAGATATCAGTCCCGGGCTCGAATTGCAGGTCGATTGCCGAAAGTCCCGGCATCGACCTTGATCGAATGTGCTCAAGCCATGGAATTCCATTGAGCAGGTCTTGTTCGATCGGCACAGTGATCAGCTGCTCGACCTCTTCGGCTGACAGTCCGAGAGCTTCGGATTGGATCTGAATGGCGGGCGGGTCGAACTCGGGATAGACATCGACTGCCGCGTTGTGAAGTTGAAACAGACCCACTCCAAGGATCCCGATGGCTGCCGCCACCACGAGCCGAGAAAACCTCAGGGCTGCACTGACAATCCACTTGATCATCGGGCTCCTTATGGATGCTAAAAGGCGGATCTCCCCCGAATGGCACCGAGCGAGGCAGCCGCGACATACCGATCAGCGCGGACTTCTACGGTGCAGGCGTGCACGCCAGTAGGGAGCAAGGACCAGGTGGCTTTAGTACGACGGAGCGCCAACCGTTATCTCTTTGAGATAATTAGTTGCGCTATTGATCATGCGCTCTAGGGGTGATCTCCACCTGGCACCACTTACTTGGTCTCCGCATCATCTGCACCTAGCGCGAAGTCAAAGTAGCGGATGCCAAGTGGGAATGACCAAGATCGGCGGCTAGGAGAGCTAGGAATGCTTCCCAAGCGACGTCAGCAAATGCACTTCGAGCGGCTCCTGCTTGCCCTTCAATTCCAGGCGCCCCAGCGGCGTGGTTACCGCTTCCGGCAGCAGGGCCTTGGTGTCAGGGCCGATCGCAACGGCGCCTGGTGGCGCCTGGCCTTCGATCCGGGAGGCGATGTTGACCGTGTCGCCAATGATGGTGTGCGTACGCCCGCCTGCCGCGCCCAACAAACTGACGGAGACCTGGCCGGAGTTAATTCCCACTCGGAATCGCGGCCATCCAGGATGCTGCTCGGCGACTCGTGACGTCTCCATCTGCAACGCAAGGCCGGCGCCGGCGGCACGTTCGGCATGATCGGGTTGATCGCCACGCTTGTTAAAGGTGACCATCAAGGCATCCCCGATAATGCGATCAACGTCGCCGCCGTACGGTGAGGTGACCGCAGGCACGGCAACCGCGAAGTACTCATTGAGCATCCGCGCAACTTCGTCGGGCTGATGCATCTCTGAAAATGCCGTGAACCCCTGTAGATCCGCGAAGAGCACACTGATCTCCCGGCTCCCGGCGCTGGTTTGCGGAAGATAAAGTTCTGCAAACCTTTCCTCACGCCACGACGTTTGTGCGCTCAATGCGACCAGTGCAAACGCGGCAAGCATGAGTACGTGCCACTCCCACCAGGAAAGGCGCCAGTTAGGTGCAAAGGCCATCGCGATCATGGACTCCGCCAGCAGGATGAATGCCGATGGCACAGCCAAAAGCATCAAGGAAGGACGCCGCCGCCATAACTGCACGTAACGCACTGCACTACCTCCGTAGAGCAGCACCGCTGGCACGGCAAGCAGCAGAGGAAAACCCTCCGCGAATTGCGGCGGCCTGTTCAGTGGCGGCAGCGACGCTAGCGACCAAACTGCCCACAGGACCATGAGGCCAATCAGTGCCCATCGCAGGCGTTTGCCGATACGCACATGGCGAACCGCGCTGTCACCAGAAAAATTCGCTGTCGACAGTGCCGCAAACACCGAACCGATTGCCACGCCCACCGGTGTGGCGATCTGAAAGCCTGTGTTGCTCTTGCCCAGTAAGACACCCGGCGTTGCCAATGCGTGCAGGGCGAGGAAGCCGGCAGAGGACAAGAAAGCGAGTGAGACGTAAAGCAGCCGGGCATCCCCGCGGCGTCCCGCGGCCTCACCGGTGGCGTACGCCAAAACAGCCGACAGAACCGCCGTGATCAAGACCAACCAGAAGTGCGCCGGATGATGCTCCCAGCGAAGGTCGAGCTCGGGTCGCCAAAGCAGCAGGAAAAGACCCAGCAGCGGCACCGCCAAGATCGCCGCGGTCAGGGCTACCCGCGGCGCGGAGCGCGTGGATTGCGCCACCTCAGGCCTGCGGTGTGGCTAGGAACTGGTGGATTTCAGAGACCACAACCGATCCTTCTCCGACCGCAGATGCCACGCGTTTGACCGAGCCGGCTCGTACATCGCCGACTGCAAACAGTCCCGGGACACTCGTTTCATGAGGATGCGGTGACCTTTCTAGCCTCCAGGAAACGCAGGCTGCGGCGTCGGCTCCGGTGTAGAGGAAGCCATACGGGTCGTGGTCAACCTCCACTGGGAGCCAATCAGTCCGTGGCCGTGCCCCGATCATGACGAACAGGCTCTCCAGAGGCAATTGCTGGTCCTGTCCGTTGTTGCGATTGTGCAGTGTGATGAATTCCAGCTGTCCGTCACCGTGACCGCCGACCACCTCAGTGTTCAAGTGGACCTTGATCATTGGCAGTGCAGAAATGGCGTCTACCAAGTACGCCGACATGCTGTCCGACAGTCTGGGACCTCGAACGATCATGTGTACGGATGCGCAATATCTGGCAAGGTGCAGGGCGGCCTGACCCGCCGAGTTACCAGCACCGACAACACCGGCCCGCAGCCCGGCCAGCGCCTGCGCAGCCGACACGCTGGCTCCGTAGTACACGCCGTGACCACTGAGTTGCTCCAAGCTCGGGACTCCAAGGCGTCGATATGAGACCCCCGTCGCGATTACGACAGCTCGCGCCCTGACCTCTCCCACTTCTCCGACCTGAGCCACGAACCCGCCACTGTCTTGGGGCATAAGCTGTACCACTTCCCGGGTGACGACGAAGCGGGCACCGAAAACCCACGCCTGCTGATAGCCACGCTGCACCAGGTCGGCGCCACTTAGTCCCCGGGAGAAGCCGAGGTAGTTCCGGATCAGGGAACTAGTCCCGGCTTGGCCGCCAATAGCCTCCCGTTCGACGACGATGGTGCGGACACCTTCCGAGGAGGCGTAAACGGCTGCCCCGAGGCCAGCGGGTCCGGCTCCGACGACCAGCAGATCGAACTCATGATCAACATCTCTCAAGGTCGTGGGGATCCCCCAGGCCTCAAGGATTTCGGTATCTGTTGGATTCACCAAGGTGGTGCCGCCGAGGGCTGGCATCCATACCACTACCTCACCCTCAGGGTGCCCAATGTCATCGAGGGCACGCTGACCGAGCTCGGAGGCACGGGGGCGAAAGGCGTGCGGGATGCCGTTCCGGTTCAGCAGGTCGCTCACCGCGTACGCCCGGCCACTGTGCTGCGCCGCAACGACGACAACCTCCCGAAAGTTCGTCGGCTCGCTGCGTGACCACTCCTGAACGAACTCGGCAATGACGCGGTGGAACAGCTCGTCGGGAGTTATCCACGGCTTAAGCACGTAGTAGCTGATGTCGCCAACGGCGATGCTTCGCAAGATCTTGTGTGCCGACTCAGGATGTGCCCAGGCGCCCCACGGGACGAGGAGGGCGCGCCGTGCGTTCGGATGAAGTCTCCTTGTGGTTTCGAAGATCTTGGTTCGAGCGTCGTCGGGCAACGAGTCGTCGACCAAGACGACCGCCACCCGCTCATGGCGGTTATGCGCTCCCTCGATCGTTCGCAGAGCCTCTTCCGGGAAAAGCTCCCCACGTACGCGAAAATCCGATCCGAACGCCCGCTGCAGCTCCCCCTCTATCCTTCCGAGCAGACGCGCATCAGCGTCGACCGCCAAAAGCAGCGGCCGGTCACCCCAGTCCCTCACGGCCATGGCATAAGGCTAGGCATTGACGGCTCCCGCGGATACCCGACTCAAGCCGCAGCGGGAATTCATTGATCAGAATTACCCAAGGTGGCGCTAACTCTCGCCGCGTCGGACAATCAGTAAATGCGGCTCATCGAGCGCGAAAGCCAGCTAGCCGCGTTGCATCAGTACGCGGACGAGGCAAGCCAAGGCCACGGCAGGCTCGTGCTGATTTCCGGCGAGGCCGGCGTTGGCAAATCCGTGCTGCTCGAGGAATTCGCTCAGGGCCTGGAAGACGCTCGGTGGCTCTGGGCAGCATGTGATGGTTTGTTTACGCCCGCCGCGCTGGGGCCGCTGCTCGATATCGCCAGCCAATTAGATGGTGAACTGCTCCGGCTTTGCCGCGCTGAGGCGAGACGAGACCAGCTGTATGGCGCGCTGCTAGGACAACTCGGAGACTTGGAATCTCTCACCGTTCTCGCCATCGAGGACGTGCACTGGGCTGACGAAGCAACACTCGACCTCCTGAGTTACCTCGGCCGGCGGATCCAACACCTGCGGGTG
>DATLQC010000147.1:0-5335 GCA_035535395.1 Propionibacteriaceae bacterium
GACTGAGAATAGGGCCGTCACAAGTCCCCGGACCATCGACCACGTGCTCGAGTCGGTCCGGAGGCGTATTCCAAGGCTCACCCCGGCGCAGGCCCAGGCTGCCTGGCGTGATGGTGCAGTCGTGGTAGACATCAGGCCCGAGGCGCAGCGAGCGTCGGAAGGTCAGTTGCCCGGCTCGCTGATCATCGAACGCAACGTCTTGGAGTGGCGCTTCGATCCGACCAGCGATGCGCGGCTGCCGATTGCCGACTATGAGCTACAGGTCATTGTGATCTGTCAGGAGGGTTACGCCTCGAGCCTCGCTGCTGCTTCATTGCAGGACCTCGGGCTCCATCGCGCGAGCGATGTCATCGACGGATATGCGGCCTGGCGTGAATTGTCGTGAGTCCTTTCGACGCCTGTACGGCGAAACGGACCCTCGGGCCGGACTTGGATGGATCATTTTGACGGCCGGGCTGCAAAAGGTGCCCCAGCTCGGATTTGCCAACGGTTTAGGGTGCCTCGCTTGCGTAGCCTTCCTCACGAGCTCGGCGGATGAGCTCGGGATCCAACGGTCCCTCCCCAACTGCCGCGTCGACTTCCACCTCGGCGCCCGAGATGTGCTCGTGCATCCAAGGATCAGCGCTCTTCTCTGCCTCAATACCGTGTGCGGAAGTATGCGCATCCCCGATGACGCGCCGGCGCACCGCGTAGATGACGAGGACTACCCCCCAGGCGAGCAGGCTGAGGACCAGCTGCGAACGGGTGTCCGCGCTAACACCCATGGCAATCAGGACGGCGACAATGGCGGCGGCGGTCAACACCGTCAACACCGGGTAGAACCACATCTTCACGACAAGCTTCTCCGGCGGAACCCTGCGCCGGAGAAGTAGCTGAGATAGGCAGATAAGCAGGTAGACGAACAAGATGATCGCGCCGGAGGAGTTGAGCAGGAAGAGGAAGACGCCTTTAGGCGAGATCGCTGCGGCGATGACGCACAGGAAACCCACCACGGTCGAGCTAAGAATCGCCCAGGCTGGCACGCCCTTCCGGTTGAGCTTGAGCAGCCGCTCCGGTGCTTCATTGCGGGCCGCCAGCACGAAGAGCATGCGGGATGCCGTATAGAGCCCTGAGTTAAGGCAGGACAGCACCGCTGTCAAAACGACGAAGTTCATGACCTCGGCGGCGAAGCCGATGTTCATCTGCTCGAACGCTGCGACGTAAGGCGACTCGCCGAGCTCGGCGGAGTTCCAGGGCAAGATGGTCGCGAGCAAGAAGATCGAGCCGACGAAGAACACGATGACCCGCAGCACTACCGAGTTCGTCGCCCTGACGATGGCCCGCTCCGGCTCGTCCGATTCCGCCGCCGCGATCGTGGCGATCTCGGCGCCGACCATCGAAAAGATCACGACCACGATGCCGGAGAACAGGGCACCTGTCCCGTGCGGGAAGAATCCACCATGCGCGGTTAGGTTGGAGAAGTCCATACTCTTGCCCGGCCACAGGCCGAAGACGAACAACGTGCCGAGCACGATGAAGATCACGATGGTGGCCACCTTCACGCCCGCGAACCAGTACTCGAACTCCCCATAGGAGCGGACCGAGTACAGGTTCGTGGCCGTCATCAGCAACATCAAGACCAACGACAGCACCCACAGCGGCAAGGGAACCCAACGCTGCAGGATGCCCGCCCCGGCGACCGCCTCAAAGCCCACAACGATCACCCAGAAGTACCAATACAGCCAGCCAACGGAGAAGCCGGCCCACCCGCCGAGTGCCTGGCGGGCATAGTCGGCGAAGGATCCGGTCGCAGGATTTGCTGCAGCCATCTCCCCGAGCATGCGCATCACCATGATGATGAGCACACCCGTGAGTGCATAGGTGATAAAGGCTCCGGGTCCCACCTCAGCGATGACTGCGCCGGATCCGACGAAGAGCCCGGCTCCGATGACGCCGCCAATGGCGATCATGGCTAGGTGCCGCTGCCTGAGACCCTTCCCGAGTTGACTCTCCGAACCATGAGCCATTGCTTCCTCCTGGTGGGGAGCGATGTCGTGCTGGGATGCGCCTACCCCACACGCTACTCAGGATGAATTGACCGCACTAGATCACCGCTCAGCCGTTCGGAGGGAGTAGCGACTGCCTGCAGCGCCGTCCTAGCCGGCTTGTTGGGGAGTGCTATAGCGTCACCATTGTGGGCTGGCCGAGCTAATGACCGGCGGCTACCCGCGTCTTGATCACAACCGACCGCGCTGATCAAGGAGGGCCAATGGTAAACCGGCTGCTCGTCTGGGCGGGAGGGAACACCCAGCTGGAACGCGTCGCTAATACCAACTCGTTGGCCGCGAAGATGGTGCACCGCTACGTCGCCGGTCCAGCCCTCGAGGATGGCGTCGCTGCTGCGGTTCAGCTGAACGGCCACGGGATCCGAGGAATTCTCGACCTGCTCGGCGAGGCTGTTACCGACCTCGCCGGTGCCAGTCAGGCAACCAACCAATATCTCGAGGCAGTCCAGACCATGGCCGATCGTGGGATCGACGCGACGGTGTCTTTGAAGCTGACGCAACTTGGCCTCTTGATCGACCGCGAAGCGTGCGTAGCCAACCTCGCCACCGTGCTGGACCGCGGGCGGGACGTTGGCGTTGGCGTCGAGATCGACATGGAGCAAAGCGATGTTGTCGGGGAGACGATCGAGGTGTACCGGAACGCGGTGATCACGCATCCCGATACTCGATTGGCTATGCAGGCCTGCCTGCGCCGTACGCCGGAGGACCTCGACTCATTAGCGGCACTGCAACCGAGAATCCGGCTCGTCAAAGGCGCCTACGCTGAGCCGATCGACCGGGCGGTGCGGTCTAAGAAGGAGATCACCGCCGAGTATCAGCACCTCAGCGAGTGGCTGCTAAAGCACGGCAAGCTTCCCGCCTTCGGCACCCATGACGACGCCTGCATTGACTTCGCAATCAAGACGGCGAACCGGCTTGGTTTAGGCCAGCGCGACTTCGAGATTCAGCTGCTATACGGGATTCGGCGAGGCCTGCAGCAGGATTTAGCGGACCGGGGTTATCGCGTCGGGGTGTACATACCGTTCGGCTCGGCTTGGTATCCGTATCTCATGCGGCGGATGGCGGAGCGGCCGGCCAACCTGCTGTTCTTCCTGCGCGCCGCGGTGGGCCGTTGACTGCGGGCACACGCCGCGGGAATTCACTAGACGAAGGGATGAAGGGCGCGATGGACGCCGTAACGAACGTACCGCCTCCGGTGAACGAACCTGTCCTGAACTACGCGCCGGGCAGCCCTGAGCGAACCGAGCTGGAGGCCCGGCTGAAGCAAATGGCGGCGGAGCAGGTCGAGCTGACTATGGCAGTCGGTGGCGAGCACCGTCTCGCCGGTGGCGAGCCAATCGATGTCGTCCAGCCCCACCGCCGACAGACAAAGCTAGGCACCTTGGCCAATGCGACCTCCGACGACGTACGGCAGGCAATCGATGCCTCAGCAACCGCAGCGGATTCGTGGCAGCACATGTCCTTTGACGACCGGGCAGCGATCTTCCTCAAAGCGGCAGACCTGCTTTCCGGGCCATGGCGAGCGACGCTCAACGCGGCCACCATGCTCGGCCAGAGCAAGACCGCGTACCAAGCTGAGATCGACTCGGCGTGTGAGATGGCTGATTTTTGGCGGTTCAACGTGGCCTTCGCGCGGCAAATCCTCGAAGAGCAGCCGATCAGCAGCCCCGGCGTATGGAACCGCCTCGACCACCGGCCGCTCGAGGGCTTCGTCCTGGCGATTACACCGTTCAACTTCACGGCCATTGCCGGGAACCTGCCAACAGCGCCGGCATTGATGGGCAACACCGCGGTCTGGAAGCCAGCCGTGACCCAGCAGCTGGCGGCACACTTCACGATGCAGCTGCTCGAAGCGGCAGGGCTGCCTCCCGGAGTGATCAACATGGTCACCGGACGCGGCGAGGCCATTAGTGAAGTTGCCGTCCCCGACCCCGCGCTTGCCGGCATTCACTTCACTGGCTCGACCGCAGTCTTCGGTCACCTGTGGGACTCCGTGGCTCGCAACTTGCGGACCTACCGGGCGTACCCGCGACTGGTCGGGGAGACAGGCGGCAAGGACTTCGTGGTCGCCCATCCATCGGCAGACCTCGACGTGCTGCGGGTGGCTCTGATTAGAGGTGCATTCGAGTACCAGGGGCAGAAGTGTTCGGCGGCGTCTCGGGCGTACATTCCCAGGTCGCTGTGGTCGCAACTCCGCGATGCGCTGGTGGAGGAGGTCCAAGAGCTCACCATGGGCGACGTCACCGACTTCCGCAACTTCATGGGCGCGGTGATCGACGACCGGTCGTTTGCCAAGCTGAGCAGCGTCCTCGATCGAGTTCGGGGCGAGGATGGCGTGGAAATCGTCGCCGGCGGCGCTGCCGACGACAAGGAGGGCTACTTCGTCCGGCCGACCATCGTGGTGGCCGACGACCCTGATCATGAGGTGTTCACCACCGAGTACTTCGGCCCGATTCTCGGCGTATTTGTCTACGAGGACGTCGAATACGACAAGGTGCTGCGCGAGTCCGCGGCAATCGGGGCGTACGGCTTGACCGGTTCGATCATCGCCGCCGATCGATCTGCCATCGTCGAGGCGATGGACGTGTTGCGTTTCTCCGCCGGCAACTTCTACATCAACGACAAGCCCACCGGTGCAGTGGTGGGTCAGCAGCCCTTCGGCGGCGCGAGGGCGAGTGGCACCAACGACAAAGCGGGTTCGGTGCTCAATCTCCTCCGCTGGGTATCGCCTCGGACGATCAAGGAAACATTCGTGCCGCCAACCGATTACCGGTACCCATTCATGGGGTAGTGGCATGCCACTGGGGCAACGGTGCACGTTGTTCGGGTCTGAGACGTGCGTTTCCCACCAACGGTGCGGAAACGTACGCCTGATCCGGGTTTGAGGCGGACGTTTCCCACCAAACGTGCGAGAACGTGCCGGGGTTGCTCAGATACCTGCGTAGGAGTGCAGGCCCGAGACCAGCAGGTTGATCCCAACGAAGTTGAACCAGAACGATGCCATGCCGATGATCGCGATCACAGCAGCCCTGCTGCCGCGCCAGCCGGCTGTCGAACGGGCATGCAGATACCCCGCGTAGATCACCCACGTGACAAGAGCCCAAGTCTCCTTGGGATCCCAGCCCCAGTAACGTCCCCAGGCGTACTCGGCCCAAATAGCGCCCGCCACCACAGTGAAGGTCCACAGTGGGAACGCGAAAGCAAGGAATCGATAGGCGATCAAGTCGATCTTGCGAGGGCTCGGAAGCCGCTCCAAGTAGCCCTGTACGGTGCCACGGTCCTCGGCACGC
>DATLQC010000148.1:0-14039 GCA_035535395.1 Propionibacteriaceae bacterium
GCGGCTGACGGCATGGATGGGAGATGGGGCCTACCGCTACTCCGGGATAGTGAACGTGCCAGCGCCCTGGCCGGGAGCACTCGCAGAGCTGCGAGAGCGGCTTCGCGACGAGCTGGAGGTTGACTTCAATTCCTGCCTTGCCAATCTCTATCGGGATGGCACCGACTCAATGGGCTATCACAGCGATAACGAGCCAGAGCTGGGTCCGCGACCGACAATCGCATCCATCAGCCTTGGGGATCGGCGACGGTTTGTGCTGCGGCATCGGAGCACCGGGGCGCGCTGGAGCTGGAACCTCGGCCACGGTGACCTGCTGGTCATGCGGGATGAGTCACAAAGCGACTACGCCCATGCGGTGCCGAAGACGTCGCACCCGGTCGGGCCTCGGATGAACCTGACATTCCGATGTTTCCAGAGCGTCGCGCTGGAAACTTCACGCTAGCCGCCTCGTCATCGCGTAATCCAGGCGTGAATCCTTAATCAAAGGCTCGCCTGGAGTGAAGTTTTCAGCGAATTTCGCCCCCGCGTTAACATCGAGGCCCTTTTCGAAGCCTTCAGTAAGTGTGAGGGCTTTACAGAAAGACATTCAGGGAATCCTGGCGACCGACGGTGTGATCGCCAGGCGCGATCATCCCAAATTGACCGGTGCCATCGATCGGCAAGTCCGCAATGGCACCCTTCGGCCGGTCTTGCCGGGCGTCTACGCTGCACCGGAGACGTGCGAGTCAGTCCAAACACGGATTCTTGCGCTGATGCGCTGGGATCCGGACGCGATCCTGATCGGACCGGCCGCCGCTTGGACATCATTCTGGCCGGAGATTCGCATGGCCAACGTCACCTGCAGCCTCAGGCACCAGCGTCGCCCGCAGCACGGCTACGAGTTCACGCGACGACAGATTCCAGCAGAGCTGGTCGTCGACCGGGCGGGACTACGCCTCACCTCCCCAGCGCTGACGGCGCTGGATCTGTGTGCGACGGTTGGCGGCGAGGCCATCGATCAAGCTCTGCGAACTCGAGCGACGACTCTGGCGCACCTGCAACGTGCCATGGAGCTCACAACTGCCAGAGTGGGCAATCCGACCAGGCGCCAGCTGCTGCTCGACTCCCGATCCGAGCCGTGGTCAGAGGCTGAGCGTTCGCTCCATCGCCTGCTGCGCGCTGCCGGCATTACCGGATGGCAAGCGAACCGAGCGGTCCTCCTCGGTGACTTGACGTTCTATGTCGACGTGATCTTTCGCAAACGCAAGCTGGCGATTGAGATCGATGGCCGGTTGTATCACAACGGAGCGGAGGTCTTCGAGACTGACCGATGGCGCCAGAACCTGCTCGTCTTAGATGGCTGGTGTGTCTTGCGATTCACCTGGACCATGATCAACGAGCGTCCCGAGGAGGTCATCGCGATGGTACGCGACGCAATCGAGATGCTGACAGCGGTGGGGCTCTGAAGGAGGGTTAGAACGGTCTCGGACCACGCGCCGGTCCGGCGCCAACGGGAACCGCGGGTCGTAGCTCCTCGAGCTCTTCTCTGCCCGCAGCGAACTGGGAGTTGTAGAGATCGAAGTAGTGACCACGAGCCTCCAGCAGCTCGTGATGCGTGCCTTGCTCCACGATCTTGCCGTTCTCCATCACCAAGATCACATTCGCATCCCGGATGGTGGAGAGCCGGTGGGCGATAACGAAGCTGGTCCGATCCGAGCGCAGCGCGGCCATCGCGCGCTGTACCAGGACCTCGGTACGGGTATCGACCGAGCTGGTCGCCTCATCCAAGATCAGCAGCGCTGGGTCGGCGAGAAATGCGCGAGCGATGGTGATCAGCTGCTTCTCGCCGGCACTGATGTTGCTGGCTTCCTCGTCTAGGACCGTGTCGTAGCCGTTCGGTAGTGCGTGCACGAACCGATCAACGTATGTTGCCTCGGCAGCCGCGTGAATCTCCTCCTCAGTCGCGGTCGGCCGTCCGTATGCAATGTTCTCCCGGATGGTCCCATGGAAGAGCCAGGTGTCCTGCAGCACCATCCCAATGTTGGATCGCAACGCCGCCCGCGGCACGGTAGCAATGTCAACTCCGTCGAGGGTGATCCGGCCGCGATCCAGCTCATAGAACCTCATGATCAGGTTGACCAGCGTCGTCTTGCCGGCTCCAGTCGGGCCCACAATGGCGACTGTGCTCCCCGGCTGGGCCACCAGGGACAGATCGGTGATCAGCGGCTGCTCCGGATCGTAAGAGAACCAGACGTGCTCGAACGCCACCCGGCCGCAGGTCGGGTTGAGCGAGCTGGCTTCCTCCGGAACCTGCTCTTGTTCATCGAGTACCTCGAAGACCCGTTCAGCCGACGCAACACCGGACTGCAGCAGGTTGGCCATCGAGGCTAATTGGGTCAGCGGCTGCGTGAACATCCTGGTGTACTGAATGAACGCCTGTACGTCGCCCAGGTTCATGGTGCCGCTGGCCACCCGAAGCCCTCCAACGACAGCGATCGCCACATAGTTCAGGTTCCCGATGAAGAACATCGTCGGCATGATCAAACCAGAGATGAATTGCGCGCCGAAGCTGGCGGTGTACAACGTATGGTTCCGCTCCCCGAACACCGCCTCGACCTCACGCTGCCGGCCGAAGACCTTGACCAGGGACTGCCCGGTGAAAGCCTCTTCGATGTGGCTGTTGAGCTCTCCGGTGGACTTCCACTGCTGAATGAACAACTTCTGGGAGCGCGTGCCGATAAACGCTGTCACCAAGATCGACACCGGGATGGTCACCAGCGCGATGAGTGCGAGCACCGGCGAGACGATGAACATCATCACCGTGACGCCGAGGACGGTGAGGACCGAGGTGAGCAACTGGCTCAGCGTTTGCTGCAGCGCCTGTGAAATATTGTCGATGTCATTGGTCACCCGGCTCAACAGCTCGCCGCGGGTCTGCTTGTCGAAGTAACCGAGCGGCAGTCGGTTGATCTTCTCCTCGACCAGGCTACGCATGGTGTAGATAGAGCGCTGCACCGCGCCGTTCAGAAGATATCCCTGCAGCCACAGGAACAGCGACGCAATCAGATACAGAACCAGCGCCAAGAGCAAGAGCTGGCTCAGCAGAGTGAAATCAATGCCTTGCCCGGGCACCACATTCAACCGCTCCACCATGTCGGCGAAAGTGTTATTGCCCTGGGCCCGCAGCTCAGCAACGACCTGCTCTTTGGTTTCCCCACCCGGTAGGTTCTTGCCGATGATCCCGGTGAAGATCACGTCGGTGGCCATGCCCAAGATCCTGGGTCCGAGAACGTTCATCACAATGCCGGCGACCGCCAAGAGCACGACTAGGATCAAGATCATCCGCTCCGCCGCAAGGTGTCCGAGCAGGCGCTTGAGCGAGGGGAAGAAGTGCATCGACTTCTCCACCGGCCGTGCTTGTCCCCACATGCGGCCGCCGCCGCCAGCCGGCGGGCCATACTGAGGCCTTTGAGGCGCCTTTGGCGCGGAGCGCTCCGGAGCCTGCCGGACCGGCTGCCCATTACCGCTTGCCGGAGCTGTCTGCCCGTTGCTACTCATGCTCGCAGCTCGCCGCTGGGGCTGGTGGTCGCTTCGCTCCCGCCCTTTTGTCATGCCGCAGCCTCTTCGGCGCTCAGCTGAGAATCGACGATCTCCGAGTACGTCGGACAATCGGCGAGAAGCTCCTCGTGTGTGCCGGTCCCGACGATCTCGCCATGCTCCAGCACAACGATCTTTTCCGCGTCGGCTATGGTCGCCACCCGCTGCCCCACGATGATCACCGCGGCCTGGGCTGTCTCGCGCTTCAACGCGGTACGCAGCCGTGCGTCCGTGGCAACATCAAGTGCTGAGAAGGAGTCATCGAAGACGTAAATCTCCGGTCGCTTCACCAGCGCCCGCGCGATGGATAGCCGCTGTCGTTGACCGCCGGAGACATTGATACCACCCTGGCCGATCGGTGCATCCAGTTGGCCGGGCATCTCGCGTACGAAGTCCTCCGCCTGAGCCACCCGAAGTGCGTGCCAGAGCTCCTCGTCGCTGGCGTCTGGATTGCCGTAGCGAAGGTTGCTGGCGACAGTGCCTGAAAAGAGAAGTGCCTTCTGCGGTACTAAGCCGATCCGGCTCCAGAGCAGCTCAGGATCGCATTCGCGCACCTCGACACCGTCTACCGTGACTGACCCGCCCGTGGCATCAAAGAGCCGCGGAATCAGCGAGATCAGGGTGGACTTGCCGGCACCGGTTGAGCCGATGATCGCTGTAGTTTGTCCAGGCTCAGCCGTGAAAGTGATGTTGCATAGCACTGGCGAATCGGCTCCCGGATAGGTGAAGTCCGTGTTGTCGAATGCCACCACCCCAGACGCATGCAGTCTGGTAACCGGATGCGGCGGAGGCAGGACCGAGGAGTTTGTACCTAGCACCTCTTGAATCCGCTCAGCGCAGACGGCAGCGCGCGGCGCGATGATAAGGAGGAACGTCGCCATCATGACCGACATCAAGATCTGGACAAGGTAGGTCAGGAAGGCCGTCAGCGCTCCGATCTGCATCTCGCCCGCATCGACGCGCCGGGCTCCAAACCACAGCACCGCGACGCTAGAGACGTTCAGGATGAACATCACGATCGGGAAGATCGAGGCCACGTACCGTCCCACCGAAGTGGCGGTGTCGGTGAGCTCGGCGTTGGCCCGTGCGAAGCGCGCGGTCTCATACGGCTCCCGGACGAACGCCCGAACCACCCGGATGCCGCTGATCTGCTCGCGCAGCACACGGTTGACCGTGTCGATTCGGCTCTGCAGAACGCGGAACAGCGGGCTCATCTTCCGGATCACCAGGAAGATCGAGATCGCCAGCACCGGCATTGACACCGCGACCAGCCAGGACAGCCCGATATCGGTGTGGAGTGCCATGATGATGCCGCCGATCATGGTGATGGGCGCTGCCACAAACATCGTGCTGCCCAGCAGCACGAGCGTCTGGACTTGCTGAACATCATTGGTATTGCGAGTGATCAAAGATGGCGCCCCGAAGTGGTTGAGCTCTCTGGCAGAGAAGGAAAGCACACGCTCGAACAGCCCCGCGCGTACGTCACGACCGAAGGTCATCGCTGTCTTGGCACCCAGGTATGTCGCCCAGATCGAGCAGCCGACCTGTAGCAGGCTGACCGCAAGCATCATGCCGCCGGTGCGCCAGATGAAGCCGGTGTCTCCCTTGGCAACGCCTTCGTCGATGATCGCTGCGTTGAGGCTGGGCAGTAGCAGCGCGGCCATGGTGCCGGCGAGCGACAAGATCAGCAGGCCAGCGATTGGGCGCTTGTACTGAGCCAGGTATGTCCTGAGCAGACGGATCAGCATGATGTCCGTTCTCTGTGTGGGTGTCGACAGATGCCATGCAGGACAAGATCAACAATTTGCTGGGGCTCGACGAGACGCGGGTCGCCGAGCATGGGATGCGTGATCGAAAACGTGATGGTCCGCAGCGCGCTGGCCGCCTCCATCACATCCAGTCGGAGCTGATCTTGGTCGGGTTTAATCAGCGATGCAATGGCACCGTTGATCAGCTCGTAGTCCGCCTGCTGCTTGGCGCGGAAGGTGTCATGATCATGAGGCTCCTTCCGGAGCCGAAGGGATCCGAAAAGCGCAAAGATCTGCCGCAGCCGTTCCTGAAGGATTATCACCGCAGCAGTCAACCGCTCCTCAAGGCTCAGGGCTGGATCAACCTGAGCCAGCTCGTAGCAGGTGCGCTGGCTGTCGAAGGCATCCTCGATGACGGCATCGATCAAGGCCTCCTTTGTGGCAAAGGCTCGGAAGATCGTCCCCTCCGCTACGCCGGCGGCCTCCGCGATCTGCCGCGTGCTCACCTCACGTCCGAACCGTTCCAGTAGCGGTTCGGTGGCAGCGATAAGCGTGGCTCGACGCTTATCAAGCGGCAGCGGAGCGGCACGGGGCACCGAGCCAGCATAGTGAGTGAGCACTCACTCAACAACCGATTTCACAATAAAATGTGAGATTCGACGCAAGCTGGATTATCTGGTCTCACCGCGCGGTTAGCCTCACTAGTTCCCTGATCGGTGAGGAGTGCACGGTGGGTTTGGGTCTGTTGGAGGACCAGGTCTTCGAGGCTGTGATCTTTGACTTGGATGGAACGCTCATTGATTCCACTCCAGCGGTGGTGCGGGCATGGGCCACGTGGGCCCGCGAGTATGGGTTTGCCCCGATCGATTTGAACAGGTACCACGGCACTCCCTCGGCCTCCACGGTGCGCGCGTTGATGCCGGATAACCTGCACGAGGCCGGCATGCGACGAATCACCGAACTTGAGCTGGCCGACCTCGACGACATCATCGTGCTACCTGGCGCGACCGAGGCCTTGGCCTCCCTAGTGGGCGCGAAGAACGCCATAGCCACATCATGTACGGTGCCCCTGGCCGCAGCACGAATCACGGCCGCCCAGCTCGAGCCGCCCACCGTGCTCGTCACCGCCGACGATGTCGTCAACGGCAAGCCGCATCCCGAACCCTTCCTGCAAGCGGCGCAGCGGCTGGGTGTGGACTCGCGGCGGTGCCTGGTGGTCGAGGATGCGCCGAAGGGGCTCGAGGCAGCTCAGGCGGCCGGCTGCTTCACGCTCGCCGTCGTGACTACGACACCGCGCGAGGCACTCCGCGCAGACGCCATTGTGACCGACCTCTCCGAGGTTCGGTTTGATGCGAATCACGAGGGCATCCGGGTGAGGTATGTCCATCAGCCCGCCGACGCCCTCGCCTAACCCAGCAGTTAGCCCGTCTTCCGCCGGAAGTTGCGCTTGGTCTCAACCGGACCGTGCCCATGCACGTGCTGCGGGCCGTTCTCGATGTGATCCTCGCCCTTGCGACCCTGCTTAGCCGCCAGAGCCTCACGGAATTTGCGCTTGGTCTCGTCCTCAGGTGTCTGTTTTTGGCCGGGTTTGTCACTAGCGCTCATGAGGGCAATTCTTACCGCTGATCCTCTGAGCGAGAAGATTGCTGGTCCGACTCACTGGACTGCCAGCTCGGCGGCCAGTTCCGCATGGTCTCATCCTCACCCATTTGGTCACCGCCTTCGGCTTCCGAAGCGCCCTGGTCGCCGGACGCGGGCTGGGCGTCCTCCCGATCGGGCACGAGTCTCACCGCCGTGCCGTATGCCGCGACCTCGCTGAGCGATTGGGTGATCTCGCTGCAATCGAATCTGAGTCCGACGACAGCATCCGCTCCGGCCGCCACGGCCATCTCGATCATTCGGGACACGGCATCTTGGCGAGAGTCGGTCAGCATCACGACATAGCCGTCCACCGGGTTTCCGCCGCGCAAGTCAGGCCGCAGCTCACGCATCCGCGCAACCACTCCAACTACATCGCCGATCACGTCAGAGATCTCGCGACCCGGGACGTTCTCCATCGTGACCACCGGCAGCGCGCGAGGCACCACAGCCGGCTGCTTCAGTGCGGGCGGCTGCGGTGCCCATTGGGTCGGCTGCTGCCCGTATGGGCCCTGACCGGGCTGGCCGTATGGCTGCTGCGGCGGGTACTGCCCTGGCTGCTGACCGTACGGACCCTGCTGACCGGGGTAGGGCGGCTGCGGTTGGTGTCCCGCCGAAGGCTGGCCGTACGGCTGCTGCGGCTGACCGTAAGGTCCGGGCTGTGTCTGTCCGGGTTGCGGCTGCCCGTACGGATTGGCTGGGTTCTGCCCGTAGGGCGGCTGCTGCCCGTAGTTGCTCATGCCGACAAGATATCGGCCCAACGCGGTTATCCCGACCGTCGCCTCCGGCCTCAATCCGGGAACACCAGGTCGCTACGCACCCAGCGTGTTGGGCGCCCCTTATGTCCCGAGCGCGAACGGCGACCGCTGATCGTGAGTCGGAAACCTAGGTTCACGTGCGCTGCGCGCGCTCTGCACATGTTGCAAGCTATGCAGACCGTAGGAAAGCTACGTGAGCGTAGGTTTCGACGAGGAGGAGGCGGCCTAGCACGCGGAGTGACCCGAGTCGGGTGTCCTAGCCCAGCTCCGTCATCTTCACGGTGACGAACATCTCCGAGCGGCCGCCGGAGTACGTGCCCCGCAACGGAGCGACATCGCCATAGTCGCGGCCATGACCGACCCGGACGTAGCCGTCGGTCAGCCGCCGGCGCATCGTCGGGTCGTACGCCACCCAGCTCCCGCACCACCACTCGATCCAGGAGTGGCTCTCACCTTCCACTGTCTTGTTCGGCTCGCCGCTGCCTGGATGCAGGTAGCCCGAGACGTAACGGGCAGGAAGGCCGATGGAACGCAAGGCCCCGAGGGCTAGGTGACTGTAGTCCTGACAGACACCATGGCCCAACGCCCAGACGTCGCGAGCCGTGCTGGTGACCACAGTTGAGCCGCGCTCGTAGCTCAAATGATCAGAAATCAGCGCGCAAACGTCGAGGGCCGCCAGCCGAGGCGGCTGTGTTGTCGTGGCTGCGGCGAGCGCCACCAGTTCTTCGGGAGGCTCGGTGCGCTCGTTGACGGTGAGGAACTCCGTCATCTTGTCCACCACGGCGCGGTCCCGAAGCGCCGCCCAGCCAAGATCATTGGGCGCCACTCGTCGATCAACGTCCCAAGCAAGATCATCTCCGTGAGTCTCGACGACGCCTTGAGCGTGTACGGTGAGGCGCTCGTGCGGCTCGTGCACCTCAAATGTGGTGACGGCAGTTCCCCAGTAGTCGGTATAGCTAAAGCTCCACGCTGCCGGCTCGATCGTGACCCGGCTGCTCCAGACCGTCTGATGATCAGATGCTGCTGGAGTCATACGCGCCTCGTTGTATGAGGACTTGACTCGTGTGGCGTACCGGAATCCCGTTTGATGATCAATACTCAGCCGCATCTCAGCGCGTCCCTTCAGTAGTCCAGGCAGGCGGCTCCTCGGCGGCAAAATAGCTTGTCGAGACCGCGATAGTCACCTGGGCACAGACGTCCTGCACGACCGACATCTCGTGGTTGAGGTCGGCGATGAGCTCGTCAAGATCGGCGTACTCCATTCGAGCCCGCAGCTGACCGAGGGAGCGCAGCGCTGGTTCGGCATGACGGGCGGTCAGCGGGTTGTTCTGGGCGACGCGTTGCAGGCTGTCGGCCGCAGCGATCAATCCGTGCACGATCGACCGCGGAAAGCGCGCGTCCACAATCAAGAACTCCGCCGCCTCCCGCTCGGTGTAAAGGCCGCGATAGGTGCGTAGGAAAGCATCGTGCCCGCCACAACCCCGCAGCACAGCCGGCCACTGCGTGCTGCCATGGGTCAGCGACGCCGATGCCACCAGCCGCGAGGTCATGTCGGCTTGCTCCAACGATCGGCCCATGGACATGAATTGCCAGCCGTCATCGCGAACCATGATGCCGCGAGAGATGCCGGCGAACATCGCGCTGCGTTCCCGAGCCCAGTTCAAGAACACATGGGCGCCGCTTGGTCCGAACGGCGTAGTGGGAAGCTGGTGCCAGGTGGTATTGACGCACTCCCAAAGATCAAGCGGAATCACCTCACGAGCCCGGCGCGCGTTGTCTCGCGCCGATGCGTAGCTGAAGTAGATCGACGTTGGCTCCGACGGGTCGTAGCCAAGAACTCTTAAGACATCGGTCAGTGTTGGATCCTCCACATGATCAACACTCATCAGCGCCAAAAGATTGCGGCAGGCCTCCACCTCGTGGGCCGCGGTCTCCTCGATGATCAACCGCAAGTGGGTCTGCAACAGTCGTGCGGTGTCCTCGGCCCGCTCGACGTACCGGCCAATCCAAAACATCGACTCCGCGATACGGCTCAGCATTCCCAGCTCCGGGGATTCGCCTGCTGTTGTTGATCTTGCTGCTGCCGTTGGGTTTCAGCGATCTTGGGCATCACTGTGACGGGAAGCGCGGCCACCGTCAGCGGTACGTCGGTCTGCGACTTGGCTTGATCATCAGCATCGTCAGGGTGTTCGGTTGAGCTCCGATGATTGGACGATGATCGATGCGGCGGGGGGCTGAGCACCCAGGTGTCCTTACTGCCGCCGCCCTGGCTGCTGTTGACGACCAGCTCGCCCTCCGGCAATGCAACCCGGGTAAGGCCGCCGGGGAGCACCCAAACATCCTCGCCATTGTTGACAGCGAACGGTCGAAGATCGACATGACGCGGCTGCAGACAGTCATCGATCAGGGTCGGCACGGTGGAGAGCTGTACGACCGGCTGCGCGATCCACCCACGCGGATCCTCGGTCACCCGGCGCCGCAACGCATCTAACTCTGACTTCGTGGCGCGTGGGCCGATCACAATCCCCTTACCGCCGGAGCCATCCACCGGCTTGATGACCAGTTCCTCGAGACGGTCCAGCACCTCCTCGCGGGCTTGATCTTCTTCCAAGCGCCAGGTATCGACGTTGGGCAGAACCGGATCTTCGCGCAAGTAGTACTTGATCAAGTCCGGTACGTAGGTATAGATCAACTTGTCATCGGCGACGCCGTTGCCGATGGCATTGGCCAGTGCGACACCGCCGGTACGTACCGCGTTCACCAGACCAGGCACACCGAGCATCGAGTCGCTGCGGAAGTGCACCGGATCAAGGAATTGATCGTCGACGCGGCGGTAGATGACATCGACCCGCTGGAGTCCAGCCGTGGTACGCATGAAGACCTTGCCGCGCCGGCATTCAAGATCACGACCCTCGACCAGCTCGACGCCCATGGTGCGTGCCAGCAGGGTGTGCTCAAAGTAGGCGGGGTTGTAAACGCCGGGAGTAAGGACCACCACGGTCGGTTCCTCGACACCGGGCGGCGCTGCCTTGCGCAGCGCGGTCAGCAGCCGGGTTGGGTAACCGGTCACCGGGCGGATCCGCTGGTCGGCAAAGGCCTCCGGCATCGCGGTGATCATGGCATTGCGGTTGGTCATGACGTAGGAGACCCCGCTCGGTACCCGGACGTTGTCCTCCAGGACGCGAACATCGCCGTCCGGATTGCGGATCAGGTCGACTCCGGCCACGTGAATGCGTACGCCGTTGTTGGGGTGGATCCCCCAGACCGCCCGGTGGAAACGTGTTGAGGAGGTGACCAGCTGGCTCGGAATGACCCCATCCGCGATCACTCGAGCGTCGGAATAGATGTCGGAGAGAAACGCCTCGAGCGCTCGTACCCGCTGAGCGACGCCGGCCTCGATGATCTCCCACTCCGGCGACGCGATGACCCGCGGCACCAGATCGAGCGGGAATGGTCGCTCCACGCCGCCGACGTCGAACGTCACGCCAGCCTGCGTGTAGTTGTTGGCTAGAGATTCTGCGATCATCCGGAGGTCATCGGAGGTAGAGCTGGACAGGGCGGAATAGACGGCCCTGTAGGAGGGTCGGACGCTGCCCTCCGCATCGATCATTTCGTCGAACGCGTCGCCTGCCCGGTAATTGGAAAGCACGTCCGCCATAAGGCGGAGCCTACTCAAAGTCTCGTTACCTCAGCGTTAACTCCTTACCCGTCCCGAATGAGCAAACAAGAGTCGCCGAATTCGTGCCACAGATATCCTTCTGCAGCGGCCGCGTCGTACGCCCGCTGGGTGAGCTGGGCGCCCGCGACCGACTCGACCAGCAGCAGGTGCGAGGCGTCCGGGTTGTGCCATCCGGTGATCAGCCCATTCACCACGCGTACCGGTCGCTCCTGAGAAATCACGAGCCCCGTCCATCCCGAGGCAGCCGCGACGGTTCCTTCCCGCTGTACTGCTGACTCGATAGCTCGGGTCGCTGTAGTCCCCACCGCAATCACGCGGCCGCCACGAGCTCGGCTGGAATTGATCAGATCTGCTGTCGTCTCGCTCACCTCGAACCATTCAGGCTGCGGTGCTTCGCCCGCATCTTGGGATGACAAACCGGTGTGCAATGTGATGGGAGCGAAGATCACCCCTTGCGTCACAAGCCGGGTCACCAGTTCGGCACTGAACGGCCGGGCCGCGCTCGGCATCTCCGCGCTGCCGGGGTGGCGGGCGAAGATCGTCTGGTAAGCCGAAATTGGGAACGAGGTATTGAGGTAGCCGTAGCTAATCGGGCGTGCCTGCTCTCTCAGATACGCGGAGAGGGTTTTGGGCACGGTGACCCGGGCACGCCAGAGCCGATTCCCGAAGCCGGTCGGTGAAGAGCCGGGTTCGGGATATCCGGCGATGAGCTCAAGGCGGCCGCCAGCAGGGAGAGCGATCCGCTCTCCCACTCGACCGTCCAGGATTGGCGCTGAAGCGTCCGGCACGCTGCGCAACTCGACCACGCGACTGCCGTCGGGAAGCCGGTTCGCGATATGCACAATGACAGCCGAGCCGTTGCGATCGCCATTCAGCTGTCCCGGCACAGTGGCGGAGGTGTTCACCACCAGTACGTCGCCAGCCCTGAGGTGGTCAGCGAGACGATCGAAAACTGTGTGCTGAATCCCGGCCGGGGTTGCGATCATGAGCCGGATGCCATCGCGCCGCAGCCCGCGGAGCTCAGGCGGCTCGGCCGCCGTACGGTCGACAGGAGAGGAGAAGTGCGTGAAGGGCCTGGCGGCCAGCATGGTGCTCATTCCGATCGCGTCTTCTCCGCAAGCGTCACGTCAAGGTCAGCGGCGCGATACCGACCGCTCTGCAGGCCAGAACCGATCAGCGCTACGACAATGGGCGCCACGGTCTCTGGCTCGGGCCGATCACTGATGTCTTCGCTGGGGAACGCCGCCTGGTGCATGGCGGTCCGCATGTCGCCCGGGTCGAGGCTGTACCAGGTGAAGTCGGGCTCCTCGGCCGCCCAAGTCAGCGTCTGATGATCTAGCGCCGCCTTGCTGGACCCGTAGCCACCCCAGGTTTCATAGTGATCGACGCCAGCGTCGGAGGACACATTGATGATCACGGCCTGCGGTTCCAAGTAAGGCAGCGCGGCGCGTATCAGCTGCTGCGGTGCGACGACGTTGGTACGTAGCAATAGCTCGTACGCGGCGGGCTCGAGATCACGAAGCTTCGGCAACGGCGATCCCCCAAGATCACTTGCATTATTGATCACGAGGCCTAGCTGCCCGGCCGCGGCTGCGGCAGCTACCAACTGCTCGCGATGGCTCGGGTCGCCAACATCACCCGAAATGGCACGGACCGATGTGAGTTCCGACAGGGCCTGCGCCGTACTCGCCAGCGGCTCGGCATGCCGAGCGTCAATGGTGAGATCCCAGCCGCGACGAGCTAGCTCGAAGGCGACAGCGCGTCCAAGCCCGAAGGAGGCACCCGTAATCAATGCGTGAGGCATAGACCCATTCTTCAACTTAAAGTCAACTTGAGTTCAAGCCACCCAAGTCTGATAGCCAGGGGCCGTCGCAACTAGCGGGTGTCCCCGGGCTGGTTCGGAGCCACGTTAGACGCCCCAAGACGGATAACGCGCGGAGGAAGCCCCTGAGGAAGTAGTTGGGTTACAGCGCGCGGCGGCCGCGGGACTCCGGCAATCCGGGGTCGGTGTCGTCGGGTTCGTGGAGATAGGTGAAATCGCCGAAGTCATCATCGGCATGACGGCGCGACCAGCGACGCTTGCCTTGACCTTCCGGCGCGACCGGTTCGGCGGCGTTTGACGCGGCAGGCTGCGGCTGGCGGGTCGCTGGGGTCAGCTCAACGGGGGCCGGCTGGGGAGATGGCAGCGTCTTCACCTGAGGTCGTACCGGTTCCTTCGGTGGCGAAGGTTCTGGGATCGCCGCCGGACGAGGGGTACGGGCCACCTCATCAGTCCGAGCCGTGCCAGTGGTACGAATCGGACGCTGCCGAGTTCCGCTAGCGCGTACCACGGCCACACCAATCGCGGTCGTGAGCGGCACAGCCAGTACCAGGCCGATCGAGGCCACCAGGATGCCCAACACTTCGGCGGCAAACCGCTCCGTCATCAACACGTCGAGCACCGGCCGATTATTGATCTTGATCAATAAGAAGACGCCGAGCGAGGTACCGGCGATCGCAAAAGCGATCGTGTAGACGGTGGAGGCAATGTGATCACGACCAATCCGCATGGCACGAGAGAACAGATGCTTGCGGCTCGCACCCTGATCGGCCAGCTCCCAAACTGCCGATGCCTGAGTAATCGTCACGTCGTTCAGAACG
>DATLQC010000149.1:0-10430 GCA_035535395.1 Propionibacteriaceae bacterium
CCGATCGTCGCCGCCGCGCGTCGGGTACGGAAAACCGGCCGGCTGGTCGCCTACGCCCACCTGCGGCACCTGAACCCGTTCCCTGCCAACCTCGGTGACATCCTGCATAGCTACGATCGTGTGATCGTTCCGGAGATGAACCTGGGTCAGCTGGCGCTGCTGCTGCGGGCCAAGTACTTGGTGGACGTACGCAGTTATTCCCGGGTTCGCGGGCTGCCCATCTCGCTCAGCGAACTCGCTCGTGATCTTGAAGTCGAAATCGATCAACTCGAAGGGATGAACCCGTGACCGCCGTCGATCAGCTGCATTCGGAGCTTGATCACCCATTGACTAACCAAGAAACTTCACACATGCCTACTGCCCCGCTCGGCCCCAACGGCACGAGCTATCGAGGACTTGCCGGCGTACCACTGTCCCTGGAGCCACTGAACCGTAAGGATTTCACCAGTGATCAAGAGGTGCGCTGGTGCCCTGGCTGCGGTGACTATGCGGTGCTTGCAGCGTTCCAGGGCTTTATGCCCGAGCTCGGGATCAAGCGCGAGAACACCGTGATCGTTTCCGGTATCGGCTGCTCGTCGCGTTTCCCTTACTACGTGGACACCTACGGCATGCACTCGATCCACGGCCGTGCCACCGCGATCGCTACCGGCGTCGCAACGGCGCGGGACGATGTGGCGGTCTTTGTGATCACCGGTGACGGCGATGCGCTCTCCATCGGCGGCAATCATCTGATTCATGTGCTGCGCCGCAACGTGAACCTGACGATCTTGCTCTTCAACAACCGGATTTATGGCTTGACCAAGGGGCAGTACTCCCCCACCTCAGAAATCGGCAAGATCACCAAGTCCACACCGATGGGCTCCCTGGACAATCCTTTCAACCCGATATCGCTGGCACTTGGCGCCGAGGCGACGTTCGTTGCGAGGACCATCGACTCCGACCGTAAGCACCTGACAGGAGTGCTCCGGGCGGCTGCTGCGCACCGCGGCAGCTCACTGGTGGAGATCTATCAGAACTGCCCGATCTTCAACGACGGCGCATTCGATGCGATCAAGGATCCGGCCACATCTGCGGACGCGATCATTCCGCTGAACCATGGTGAGCCGATCCGGTTTGGCGTAGACGGGCACCTTGGTGTGGTACGTAATCCTCAAACTGGAGCATTCTCGGTGGTCGAGGTGGCCGATGTCGGTGAGGATGCGCTGGTTGTCCACGACGCTCACCTGGCCGATCCGTCGTTCGCCTTTGGGCTCTCCCGGCTCACCGATGCAGGCGTGTTACATCGCGCGCCGATTGGCATCTTCCGCGACGTCGAGGCACAAACCTACGACGACCAGGCCCGCCAGCAGGTGGCCCTCGCGGCCAGCTTGGGCAATGATGACGACGCCCTCCAGACCGTCATCAACGGCGGCGACACCTGGACCGTCAATTAGGTCGGCCAATTTCATTGCTCCGCTCGACAGGCTCGCTCCGCGCGGATCGCGCGTGGCAGCCGCCTACTTCGTCGTCACTCGGGGACGAAAAACGTGTCCCCTCCCTCCTCCTCAGCACCGCGGCGCGCGATCCGTGTTTCATTGCTCCGCTCGACAGGCTCGCTCCGCGCGGATCGCGCGTGGCAGTAATCCGCCAAATCCCTGAGTTTGCCGTGAGCCGCGCAGCTGACCGGCTCGCTGACTAAAGTTCGCTGAGACCGTTCTCGTGATTGCGAGCGTCGGCATTACGCGAGCGATCACCAAACTATTGGTCAGGAGACGATCCATGAGCTCGAACAACCCGTACGGTGCTCAGTGGGCCGAGGGGGGCCCTCAGCCACCGATGCCAGGGCGAGCACCCAGTCCATCACAAGGTGCTGGACAGCAGCCGTCACCGTACGGGTATCCGCCGCAAGCAGGCGGTACCTATCCGCAGCAGCCTGGCGTTGGCAGCCCGGATACCGCCTCTGGAGGTTACTCGTTTGGACCGTTTGCTCCGGACCAACAGCAAACCGGTTGGGGCGACGCTACTCAGCCGGGACCATACGGAGGTTCTGGCGGGCCGTACGGTGCGGGGCCAATGCCGCCGGCCCCGCCATCGAAGAATAAAGCCAAGATTTTGATCATCATTGGGGCCGCGGCGCTGGCAGTGATCCTCATCGCCGTCATTGCGGTGGTCGTCGCGACCACCGGTCGGCCCAGCGCCGACCCGCAGGGCGGCCAAGGCAGCCAGCAGACAAATCCATCGCAAAGCGGTGCACCGCAGCAAGCGGCACGGCCCTCCGATGCGGTGGCTGCCTATCTGCAAGCTCTTGCCGCTGGTGATGCCACCGCTGCACTCTCATACGCCGTCGATCCAGCGCCGACCGGACCGCTACTGACCAATGAAGTGCTCGCCGCATCGGTGAAGCGTGCGCCGCTGACTGGAATCGACGTACCGGTCGTCGAAGATCAGAATGCGAAATCGGTCTCTGCCAGCTACACGCTGGGCAGCTCCAATGTCAGCGAGTCGTTCGACGTGGTCAAGGCCGGGGACATCTGGAAGATCAGCCGGGCCGTCAAAGATCTCGATCTCTCCGTCATTGTGGACGGGTCTCTTCCGGTCAAGATCAACGGAATGAAGGTGTCCGAGAAGTCGGTAGCAGTCCTGCCTGGCTCGTACGCCTTCACCACGGGTTTGCCGTATGTGGGCTACGGGTCGAAGAATGTGGTGCTGGTGAAGAGTCCGTATGTCGAGGCGGACACTTATCAGATCCAAAGCCAGCTCACCAAGGCCGGCAAGAAGGCAGTCATCTCGGCGACGAAGAGAAGTTTCAATAAGTGCCTCCAGAAGCATTCACTCAGTCCCAGCAATTGCCCGCAGAAGTTCAACTCCAAATACAGCTACAACAAGAGCACCATCACCTGGCGGCAGGCCGGCGGTGATCCTTTCCGGAAACCCACCGTGAACCTCAGCGGCACGCAGGCGCGGATCGAGGTGCCGATCAATCTAAAGCTGTCCGGGAGCTGCACATATCAGGGCCGATCGGGCAACTGCTCCGGAAACCTCACCGGAAGGTCGATCGCTGTCGTCAAGGTCACAAGCAAGCCGCTCAAGGTCAAGTGGTTGTGACTGTCGAGTAAGTGGCTACTGATCGGTAGCATGTCCGAGTGACTGAGACCTCTGCTGCTGGGAGACCTGCCATCGACTTCTCCACGTTCGATGAAAGCACCCGCATCCAAGATGATCTTTTCCGACATGTGAACGGGTCATGGCTCAATACGACGGAGATCCCAGCCGACAAACCACTGACTGGTGCGTTCATGGAGCTACGCGATCAGGCCGAAGCGGCGGTCCGCGACATCATCACCACCCTAGAGGGCGGAGAGCCCGGTTCGGACGAAGCCCGGATCGCTGATTTGTACGCCAGCTTCATGGATGAGGAGGCGGCAGAAAAGGCAGGAGCGAGTCCGATCTTGCCCGTGCTGGCATCCATCGATGCCGTGGAGACGGTGCCAGATTTGACGCGGCTGATGGGTGGGTTCGCACGCCAGGCGGTGGCCGGGCTGGTGGCGCTGCAGGCGGAGCCGGACCCTGGGGATCCGACCCGGTATGTGATGTTTGCCGGGCAGGGGGGGTTGGGCCTGCCCGATGAGGAGTATTACCGGCTCGACGTATACACCGAGATTCGCGCCCAGTACTTGAGGCACGTAGCGGCATCCTTTGCACTCGCCGGTGTCGAAGATCCGGAAGCCCAGGCACAGCAAGTATTTGATCTTGAGACCGCGATCGCAGCGACGCACTGGGACAAGGTGAAGTGCCGGGATCTCCGGCTGATGTACAACCTGATGGGGCTCGATGAGTTCACCGCCAGCTGTCCCGGACTGCATTGGCGGGAGTTCCTGGCCGGGGGCGACATTAGCGAATCGAAGATGGGTGAGTTGGTGGCAATGCAGCCATCATTTTTCGCCGACGTGTCGGCGTTGCTCACCGATGACCGGCTGCCGGCCTGGCGGGCCTGGGCCCGATGGAAAGTGATCAACTCACTATCGCCCTATCTATCGAGCGTCTTCGTCGATGAGAACTTTCGCTTCTACGGAACGGTCTTGTCGGGTACGCCAGAGCTTCGCGAGCGCTGGAAAAGAGGCGTTGCGTTAGTAGAGGCCTCGGTCGGCGAGGCAGTCGGCAAGATCTATGTCGACCGCTATTTCTCCCCGACCGCCAAGGAGCGGATGGATCAGTTGGTCGGCAACCTGATCGAGGCGTACCGCCGCTCCATTACTGATCTTGACTGGATGACCGAGGAGACCAAGGAAAGCGCACTTGCCAAGCTCGCCAAGTTCCGCTCCCACATTGGCTACCCGAAGAAGTGGCGCGACTACTCCTCGTTGGTGATCACTCCTGATGACTTGGTCGGCAACGTCATGCGGGTGGCCGATTTCGAAGTTAACCGAGCGCTGAACAAGATCGGCCAACCCATAGACCGCGAAGAATGGCTGATGACGCCGCAGACAGTCAACGCGTACTACCACCCGCTCAAGAACGAGATCGTCTTCCCAGCGGCGATCTTGCAACCTCCCTTCTTCAACGAGTACGCCGACGATGCGGTGAACTATGGCGGCATCGGTGCGGTGGTCGGTCACGAGATCGGCCACGGCTTTGATGATCAAGGTTCTACCTGTGATGGTGACGGCATGTTGCGCAACTGGTGGACCGACAAGGACCGGGAGGCTTTTGAGGAGCGGACCAAAGCGCTGATCGATCAGTACAACGTCTTGGAACCAGTGCAAGCGCCCGGACATCGGGTCAACGGTCAACTGACGATCGGTGAAAACATCGGTGATCTTGGTGGACTCTCGATCGCCTTCAAGGCGTACCAGATCGCTCACGAGGGGAACTCGGAGCCGGCACTAGACGGCTATACCCCCGAGCAGCGGCTCTTCCTGAGTTGGGCAGCGGTCTGGCAAGCCAAGGTGCGCACCGAGATGCTGCTGCAACGCATGGCGACCGACCCGCACTCCCCTGCTGAGTTCCGCTGCAACCAGATCGTTCGCAACCTGCCGGAGTTCTACTTCGCCTTCGACGTAGCGGAGTCCGACGCCCTCTGGCTCGATGAGAATCAGCGGGTCAAGATCTGGTAGTCAATCGCTGGCAGATCGTCGACCTGGCCGACTTCGCTCAGCGAATCGCCGCTTTGGCCGGTCCGGCGCGTCCAGCAATCGTCGCGATCAACGGTCATAGTTCGAGCGGCAAGACGAACCTGTCCCGGCGGCTCGCTGACGCGCTACCACAGTGCTCTGTGCTGCACACCGACGACATCGCCTGGCACCATGGGGTGTTCAGCTGGGATGAGTTGTTGATCAACAACGTACTGCCGGTAGTGCGTGATCGCCGAGCGCTGAACTATCGCCCGCCGGCCTGGGTCGCTCGAGATCGAGACGGCGCTATCACGCTTGACGGTGATCGCGACTTCGTGATCATTGAGGGCGTCGGGGCGAGCCAAGCGTCGATGCGCGCCCAGCTGGACGTAAGCATCTGGGTAGAGACGCCGCAGTCGGTACGCGACTCACGTGACACGGCACGGCTCGCGGCCGGCGAGATGTCGGCCACCTCGTACGCCAGCTGGATAGCCGAGGAGAACGCCTACGTGGCTTCCGAACTGCCGTGGCAACATGCCGATCTGATCGTCGATGGAAGCGGCTCCCTCGACCATGATCAGGAGACCGAGATTGCGTTCCGTGTCGCGCAGTCCGGATAGCTGGCGCCGGTATCCCCCAGCGTGATCGACCAAATGAGCCGGGGGTCTGCACAGCTTGCTGTCGGTCTGCACAGGTTGCAACCTGCGTAGACCGTACGAAACCTACGTACACGTAGGTTGCGGCAACCGAGAGAGGAGAGTCAGACGGTACGCGTCACGACGGTGGTGCAGAGATCGTCGAGGGCGTCTCTGGCCGGGCCAGGAGGAAGTGGATCAAGAAGAGCACGAGCGGCTTCGGCGCGACGGCGCACCTCTTCGCGTGACTGATCAATGCAGCGGTGGTGACGGAGCAAGTCCAAGACTTCCTGCAACGCGTCATCGTCGTGCAGATCGGAGTCGAGCAGCGAGAGCAGCCGGGCGTCAGCCGGGTCAGTTGATTTACGGGCCAGCAGTGTTGGCAGCGTCGGGATGCCCTCACGAAGATCAGTTCCGGGCGTCTTGCCTGTCTCGTTGCTCGTAATGTCGATGATGTCGTCGCTGAGCTGAAACACGATCCCGATCTGCTCGCCGAATTCAGCCATGGCTCGCTGCAAATGCGGAGCGGCGTCTGAGATTTTGGAGCCAAACAGTGCCGAAGTCGCGATCAAGGAGCCAGTCTTGTCGGCCACAACCCGCAAATAGTGATCAAGCGGATCTGTGCCACCAGGCCCAACGGTCTCGGCGATCTGACCCTGCACGAGCCGAGAGAAGGTACGCGCCTGGAGCCGCACGAACTCCGGACCGAGATCACACACAATGTCTGAGGCCCGTGCGAACAGCAGATCCCCGACCAAGATTGCAACGGTGTTGCCCCAGCGGGAATTGGCACTTGGCGAACCCCGCCTGATTCGGGCCTCGTCCATCACGTCGTCGTGGTACAGGCTCGCCACATGGGTGAGCTCGACAACGACCCCTGCCTTAACCACATCCTCAGCCGCCTCACGTGGCCCAAGAAAAGAGCCGAGAACTACGAGTAAGGGCCGGAAGCGTTTGCCACCAGCGGCGATGATGTGTTGCGCGGCCTCGGTCACCATGTCAGAGTCCGCCTCCGCAGCCCTGAGCAATGCGGCGTCGATCACCTCAAGCTGAGCGCGGATCGAGGCCTCGAAAACCTCGTCCCGTGTCTGTTCAGCCAGCACCCTTCCTCCGTCTAAGCCTTTGCCCTCTGCCGTCAGCGAATGAACTCCCCCGCTTGCTGGGCGAGGGCCAACAGCGGCCCTGGAAATATCCCGAAGGCTATCGTCGCGACCACACCAACTCCGACGGCCGCAAGCGTCGTCCAGCCAGGTCGCACCACGCTGGTTACCATCTTCCTCGGTTCCGCGAAGAACATCAGCACAATTACGCGGATGTAGAAGAAGGCCGCAACCACGCTGATGACGACGGCAACGACAACAAGCCACTGGATGCCACCACTCCATGCGGCAGCAAACACCGCCCACTTGCCGACAAAGCCACTTGTCAGCGGGATGCCGGCGAAGCTCAGCATGAAGATCGAGAAGATCGTCGCCGCGAGCGGTGAACGCCGGCCGAGCCCCACCCAGCTGTTGAGCAGCGTGGCCTCGCCCGTCGCATCCCGGACCATCGTCACCAGCGCAAACGCACCGATCGTCGCCGCACCGTACGCGACCAGGTAGAACATCACCGACGAGATGCTCGTCAGTGAGCCGGGCTGACTGCCGGTCACCGCCTGCCACGCTCCCACGAATGCGACCATCATGAATCCGGCATGCGCGATCGATGAGTACGCCAGCATCCGCTTCACGTCGGTCTGAGTGATCGCCAACACTGAGCCAACCGCCATAGTCAAGACGGCAATGATCGCCATGATCGGCTGCCAGTCCCATCGATCGGCGCCCAGTGCGACGTAGAACACTCGCATCAAGGCACCCACAGCGGCGATCTTGGTGCAGGCCGCCATAAAGCCGGTCACCGGCGTCGGGGCTCCGGCATACACGTCCGGCGTCCAGGAGTGGAAGGGCACAGCGCTGAATTTGAAAAGCAGTCCCACGCCGAGCAATGCCATGCCAGCTAACAGCAACCCCAGACCCTGCTGGCCATCGCGGATCGCATCGTCTATTGCTGACAAGGTAAAGGATCCGGAATAGCCATAGAGCAGGGCGGCGCCGTAAATGAAGAACGCCGAAGAGAGCGCTCCCAGCAAGAAGTACTTGAGCGAAGCCTCCTGGGACAACAGGCGACGCCGTCGGGCGAGTCCGCACAGCAAGTAGAGCGGCAACGACAAGATCTCCAACGCAACGAACATGGTGATCAAATCGTTGGACGCCGGGAAGAGCATCATTCCCAACACTGCAAACAGTGCGAGCGGGAAGACCTCGGTGTGCTCCACTCGGCTTCTGATCGCCTCTCGCTCGGCGACAGTGCCGGGCACCGCGGCGGCCTGCGGCGCGAACACACTGGCATTCTCGATCTTGGTTTCGGCGAACATCAGCAGCCCGGCAGCGCTAAAAATGATCAAGATCGTCCACATGAAGTACGTAGGTCCGTCCAGCGCCAGCGAATTGACTGCTATTACGGCTTGGTCCCCGGATGCCCAGTTCAGCAGTGTGGTCGCCAACGCCGCAGCAAGAGACACAAAGGTGAGAACGAGCTGCACGGCACGGCGAATTTCCCGAGGCGCAACCGCCTCTGCGAGCACGCCAAGGCATGCTCCGGCAAAGACCACGAGGACGGGCGCAAGTAGGCCATACTCGATCTTCGGAGCGATAATCTCCAGCGGCAGCAGCGTTAAGGGGATCATCAACGGCCTCCCTCGGCAGTCACCCTCGGCTGCGGATCAGTCACGCCAACATGCTGCATGGTGGCCTGCGTCGTTGGCTCGATGATCGACAGCAACGGCTTCGGAAAGACTCCGAGCACGAAGATCAGCAGCACGAGCGGGGCCATGGCAAGCCGTTCCCGCCCATTGATCTCAGTGACCTTCTCTTGGACCTCCGGGTCCACTGGTCCCGTCATGGTGCGCTGATACATGATCAAGATGTAGAGCGCTGCCAGTACGATGGCCAAGGTCGAGATCACCGCGTACGCCGGGTGCCGGCCGAAGGTGCCTGCCAGCACCATGAACTCCGACACAAAGCTGCCCAAGCCAGGCAACGACAACGTGTTGAGCCCAGCGAACAGCAGTAGGCCGGCCAGCACTGGAGCCACTCGATCCACGCCGCCGTAGGCATTCATGTCGCGTGACCCGCGGCGCTTGACCAGATATCCGGCCATCACAAACAAGGCGGCAGTTGCCATCCCGTGGTTGAGCATGTAAAGCGTGGACCCCGTCAGGCTCTGGCTGGTGAACGCAAAGATGCCCAGCACAATGAACCCGAAGTGGCTGATCGAGGTATAGGCGATGAACCGCATGATGTCCCGGCTGCCGATGGCCAAGATCGCACCGTACAAGATCGAGGTCGTTGCCAGGACCAGTACCACGGGGGTGGCCCATTGACTTGCCTCCGGGAACAGGCCGAGACAGAACCTGATCATGCCGAAGGTGCCGATCTTGTCCATGACGCCGACCATCATGGTGGCACCGCCAGCCGTAGACTCCTCCGCGGCGTCGGGCAGCCAGGTGTGCAGCGGCACCAGCGGCGCCTTGATCGCAAACGCGAACATGAAGCCGACGAATAACCAGCGGCCGGTGCCCGTGGCGATGTCCAGCTGGGACAACGTGCTCAGCAGATAGCTTGGCGCCCCGGCCCTGGATGACTGAACGTACAACCCGATCACCGATGCGAGCATGACAAACCCGCCCAGCAGTCCGAAGATCAAGAACTTCGCCGCCGCGTACGTCCTGCGCGGCCCCGGCCCGAAGCCGCCGATCAGGAAGTACATCGGGACCAAGATGACTTCGAAGAACACGTAGAACAAGAAGACATCGGTGGCCAGAAATAGATACAGCGCACAACTTTGAACTGCTAGGACGAGGGCGAAGAACACTCGCGCGTCATACTTCGGAGCTATCGTTGCTGCTCGTGTTGAAGCAGTGTCAGCGTCGGAGTCAGCAGTGGGATCGAAGTCGCGCCACGAGGCAATGATCACCACCGGAGTGATGATCACCACCAGCAGCACCAGCGTAAGTCCGAGGCCGTCGAGACCGAGCGCATAGTAGGCCCCAAGCGGCTTGATCCAGGGCACCTGCTCGACAAGCTGGATCCCGCCGCCAATCCTAAACCGCGACGCGACGATGAGGGCAAATGCCAAGGTGATGAGCGATACGACCAGCGCCACCTGCTTCGCGGCCTTGACACCGATAAAGATCAGAATGACGGCACCGACCGCCGGGAGCAACGCCAAGATAGTGAGCCAAGGAATAGTCATGTCTGTCCTCCCTTAGCCCAGCCGACCCAACAAGATCACCACACCGACGATCGCAGCGCCCACCATCATGGTCAGCGCATAGGACCGCACAAAACCGTTCTGCACCCGGCGCAGCCGCGCGGACATTCCGCCAATCGCTGAGGCGGTGCCGTTCACGGCAGCATCGATACCGGAGTTCTCCAATCGGACGAGCCCAGCAGTGAGCTGCTCACCGGGTCGCATGAACACCGCCTCATTGAACGCATCGCCGTAGAGGTCATTGCGTCCGGCCACTGTCAAGAAGGATGGATTCGCGGGCTGCGTCACCGGGATCTCCCGACGCGGACCGAAGATCCATACGCTGATTCCGACGCCGATGGCAACAACGACCAGCGTGACGATCGCGACTGTCGAGAAGTGCAGCAGGCTCGGC
>DATLQC010000150.1:0-19073 GCA_035535395.1 Propionibacteriaceae bacterium
CGTCGAAGAAGTTGCTGTCGACCGACACCCGCTCAACGCGCACGACATCAGCGAGTACGTCGGCGAGGACCCGCTCGAGCGGGATGGGTGCGGCGTCTGCGAGTGCCGTGGCCAGGCTTCTGATCGTGTGGTGTTGGTAAATGTCCTTGATCGATACCGATGGCAGGTCTGGCCGCTTTCTGACCCGCGCGCAGAACTGGGCCATCACCATCGAGTCAGCGCCCAGATCGTTGAAGAAATTGCTGTCCACCGACACCCGCTCGACCTTCACGACGTCAGCGAGCAGCTCAGCGAAGCCGCTCTCGGTGCTCGACTCCGAGCATGCTTCGGTCCCCAGTCTGGTGGGCGAATCAGCCAGACCGGCTGTCAACGTACCAAGAGCTTCTTGCACCATCGTCAGCCGGATCCCGAAGCGGTGGCCAGCTCATCGGAGCGGAGCACGTCCTCGCCGTACAGACCCACAACCCAGTTGGCGTGATAGACGGTGTCGAGATAACGCTCGCCGAAGTCTGGGGCAATAGCCACCGCGGTGAGGTCTTGCGAGCCATGCAGGGTCAACCAGTCCATCGCACCGCTGATCACTGTGCCCGTGGAGCCGCCGAACAGGAATCCCCTACCTGCCAGTCGATGGCAGGCACGGATGGTGTCCGCCTCCTCCACGCGTACCACCTCGTCCACGTAGGACTCGTCGAGCATGGCCGGGCGGACACTCGTGCCAAGTCCGGGGATCATCCGGCGCCCCGGAGGGCCACCAAAAGTCACCGAGCCCACGCTGTCCACTGCCACAACACGGACCGGCCGGTCCCATTCCCGGAAGTACCGTGCGCAGCCCATCAGGGTTCCGCACGTCCCGGCCCCGACGAACAGCACGTCGAGTTGCGGGAACTGGCGGGCGATCGCTGGCGCCGTATTGCGGTAGTGCGCCTTCCAGTTCTGCGGATTGGCGTACTGATTCAGCCAGACATAGCGGTCGTCGGAAGCGCACAGCGCACGGACGTAGTTGATCCGCGCGCCGAGGAAGCCGCCGACCGTATCCGGCTCTGTGATGACGTGGACCTGACTGCCGAACGCCTGCATCAGTCGCCTGGTCGACAAGTTGCAGCGAGAGTCAGTGACGCACAAGAACCCGTAGCCTTTGCTCGCCGCGATCATGCTCAGCGCAACGCCCAGATTCCCTGACGATGACTCGACCAGGACCGATCGGGGTGTCAGGACTCCGTCCCGCTCGGCCGCTTCCACCATCTCGATCGCAGCCTTTAGCTTGATCGATCCGGCGAAGTTGAAGCCCTCACACTTGAGGAACAGCGAGCGCCCGAACGTCGGCTCAAGATCGACGTAGAGCTCCTCCTCGTTGAAACCCTGGGGCGTCGAAATGATGGGCAACTTTGCCTCCGTCTCTACTGCAGCGCAGTCTGCTGCTGTATCGGTACTGGCTCATGGAAGGACCCGTGGAACGCGTTCCTGAACGCGACACGGTGACGGTAGGACGTGTGATCTTGACGCTCGAAACACCGCACCAGCGGTCGCCACGTCAACGGTCATAGACATCGTCATCCTCCGCGCCGAGAAATTGTGTCGGACCTTATTGGCAGAAAGCCCTAACCGACGCGGAAACAGAGGCAGGCATAACCTCTAGCGGCGCCTTATCGCGCCGCTATACGTGCTGGTGCACCACGCTCCCAGCGACACACCAACGGCCCTGCTACCCTGCCCCCCGCCGGGTTACAGCTTCCTCACAGGATCGTACGCAGCTCACCGGGTCTTGGTTCAAGCATTTTTTGACGATTGTTTTTTATTCCTTTTCGCAGCTCCGCTGCGCGCATTCGACCGAAATGACCCACTCGTTTTTCGTATAAGGACTACAAATCTTCCATGGCCGTCGCGCGCTTCTTCACCTTCACGAACTTCATGTAGGCGTTCACGACACCTCCGGGCTCGCCACGCATCATCAGTTTGCCCTTGTCAAGCCAGATCGCCTCATTGCACATCTCCTTGATGCTCCCGAGGCCATGACTGACCAGAAACATGGCCCGCGCGCTGTCACGCAGCTCGGTCATCTTGGCGTTCGCCTTCTCACGGAAGTGGGCGTCGCCGGTTGACAGCGCTTCGTCGATCATCAAGATGTCGGGCTTCATGTGGACTGCAACTGAGAACTCAACCCGTGCAGACATGCCCGAGGAGTACGTCCGCATCGGCATATCGATGAAGTCGCCAAGCTCAGTCCACTCAGCAACCTCATCGGCGCGCTCCTCCACCTCACGGCGCGAGAGGCCGGCGGCCAGGCCGCCGAGAATGATGTTCTCCCGCCCTGAGAGGTTCCTGTTGAAACCAACGCCGAGCGCCAGCAGCGTACTCGCCCGACCCCACACCTCGATCGAACCGGCCGTCGGCGGCAGGATGCCAGCCATTGCCCGCATCAAGGTGGACTTGCCGGCGCCGTTGGAGCCAATGATGCCCATCGCCGTACCGGTACGCACCTCGAAGGAGACGTTCTTGATCGCCTCAACTTCCCGTACGGCGCGCTGTCCGCGTCCGAAGCGGACCAGAGCCTGCTTTAGCGTCGGCTTGCGTTCGAAGGTCGTGCGATAAGTGATCGAGAGGTCGTCGACCCTGACTGCCAGTGGGCCTTCGCCGTTAGACGAGACGGACAGCAAACTCACGCTCCCTCGAAATGAAGAACAGGAAGCCGATCACCGCAGCCACGAGCGCCCAAACGGCAGCGGATATCCACATGTAGGGCGTCGGAAACGCGTCGTTCTGCAACAGCTCGGTGTAGCCGCCGACCATGGAATACATCGGATTGAGCTGGATCAGCGTGATGATCGGTCCGGAGAAACGACCAATGATGTGTTCTGGTGCCCACAGAATCGGCGACAAGTACATCCAGATCCGCACGAAGAACGGCAGGAAGCTTGAGGTGTCCCGGAAGTAGACCTGGACTGCCGCAAAGAATGCGGCTAAGCCCATTGCAAATACGACCATGCAAACAAGAAAGTACAGGGCTAGGAACATCTTCGCCGACCACACGTGGGTGAGGAAGATGGCGTGGAAAACGAAGTACACCGGCACGGTGGGCAGGAAGCGAAAGAACGCCGTACGCACCGCCGACAACGGAATCAGCAGCCTAGGAAACGGCGTATTGAGCAGCAGCTTGCCCGAGCTCGTTACTGAAGTTGCGCCGCTCGTAATCGAGTGCCCCACGAGCTGGAACGCAAAAATCCCCAAAGTGAGATGCGCGAAGAACGCCGGGTCGTTCTCACGGCGAATGATCGTCACTAGGACGTAGTACACAGCGGCAAGCAGCAGCGGGTTGAGGATCAGCCATGCCTGACCGAAGAACGTCGACGTGTTGGCGCTGCGCATGCTGGCCCTGCTCATCTCCGCCGCAAATGGGCGCCGACGCCACAGCTCACGGAAGTAGGGAATCAGCGGGGGCAACCCTGCCCGGTGTGGTCCGTAGTGGTGATAGACCGGCTCAAACTCCGCATCCCGGGCCCGACCCACGCGGGGTCGGCCCTCTTGGGCATCACTGGGTGCCGTCATAGCGCCACTGCCTTCTTGATGCCCACGGTTTTTGATCTCTCGTACTTTCACCTAAGTCGTCTTCCGGTCCGACGCATCCTGCGGGCGCACCGACGCGACCACGAAGGAATAGTCTGCCATGGCTGCGCGGTAGAAAATGGCCATCAAATCTAAGGTGATTGGTGAGCAACTCGGCCGCCTAGTTCACGGACTACGTCGACAAAGAAGTCCGCGTCGCGCTCGCTGGTGCGCCAGTTGGTCATGGCAGGGCGCAGCGCCACCCGGCCACCATAGAGCGTGCTGCCGGCATAGACACGCCCATCGGTCAGCAGTTCCGCGCCGAGCCGGCGGTTGAGATCGTTGAGACGGTCTTCATCATCAACGTCAGCTGGTCGATAACGCAGGCAGACGATGCATAGCGGGACCTCGGCCAGCCGCTCCAGGTCGGGTGCGTCATCGACAAGGTCAGCCATTCGCTGCGCCAGGTCGAGATGACGCTCCACCATTGCGCGGTAGCCCTCCCGGCCGTACGCCTGCAGCGTTGCCCAGATTGGCAGGGCCCGTGCCCGGCGCGACGACTCCGGGCCGAAGAGCCCATAGCCTGCTCCTGGACTGTCCGGGCTCGGCAGGTACGGCGCACCCGGCATGCCGAAAGCGTGGCCCAGCCGTTGCGGCTGGGCGATCAGCGCGAAGCCACTCTCGTACGGCACGTTGAGCCATTTGTGTGCGTCCGCGGCAATCGAGTCGGCGCGTTCCATACCGTCCACCAGATGAGCGGTTCGTGGGGAGAGCGCCGCGAAGATTCCGAACGAGGCATCCAGATGCAGCCAGGCGCCGCGACGCTCCGCGATGTCGGCTAGGTCGCTGATCGGATCGAAATCGCCCGCATTGACTTCGCCGGCGTTTCCGATAATGACTGCTGGCTCATCCAGCTCGGCCAGTTGGCGATCTAAAGCGGACACATCGAGTCTGCCGATAGCATCGGCGGCGCACACCTGGACCGCATCCCGCCCATGGCCGAGCATCTGCAGGGCCTTGCGAGCACTGGGGTGTACGTATCCCCCGGAGAGCACCGGCATGCGACGTCCGACCGCGACCAGCCCTTGGCCTGTGACATCGACGCCGTACTGCTCGCCCCACCAGTGGGTGGCGCATGCCAGACCGGTGAAATTGGCGAAGGTTGCGCTGCCTACCAGGGCGCCACCCCAGGTGTCGGGCAGCCCAACAAGGTCGCATAGCCATTCCAGCGCGACATCTTCGACCGCCGAGGCGAAGTCCGACGAAGCGCGCGAAAAGGCGTTCTGGTCCAGCAGCGAGGTCAGCCAGTCGGCGGCCATCGCCGCCGGTGTCGATCCGCCGATAACGAAATGGAAGAAGCGGGGACCGCTGGATAGCGTCGCCGACACCGTACCTATGTCCAGCAGTTCCGCGACGGCTTTCTGACCGCCTACACCGTCGACTGGCAGGGCATGGTGTAGATCCTCAAGCCGGGCCAACGCCGCGATATCGCGCACCTTGCGATCCGCCAGCGAAGACAGGTAACCGCCTGCAGCCTCGTGGACGATGTTCAGCGGCTCAACGGCATCGTCGAGGTCGCGGATCGGGTCGGGCATGGCCGCAAGTCTGTCATCGTGATCAATCAAATGATCAATCAAGCTGGCGACGGATGAGTTGGCCTGCGCTGTCCAGCGCGCGACGGCCGGCATCCAGACGTGCGTTCCAGACATGCCAGGCATGGATCATGTGCGGCCAAATCTCAAGAGTGACGGGTACGCCAGCGGCGCCGGCGGCGCTCGCGAATCGGCTGGCGTCATCCAGCAACGTCTCCTCCGATCCCACCTGGACCAGCGTCGGAGGCAAGCCACCAAGGTCGGCATTGACAACAGAAATGCTCGGGTCTTTCGCATCCATCCCAGCCGGGATGTACGCATCGGCCAGATCTTGCAGATAGCCCTTGTGCATGAGTGGATCAACGGCGTCCTTGGTCGCCATGGTTTCACCAGACATGGTGAGGTCGGTCCAGGGCGAGACGAGCCACGCGCAGGCAGGAATCTCCTCGCTGTCGGCGCGCAGCTGGTTGATCAGCGCCACGCTCAGATTGGCACCGGCGCTATCGCCGCCAACTGCGATCTGGACGGCGTCGACGCCCTGCTTGCGTAACCAGCGCCATGCTGTGAGAGCGTCGCCACGAGCCGCGGGAAAGGGATGCTCCGGCGCCAGCCGATAGCCGACTGCCAACGTGCGTACGCCCGCAGCGCGGCCAGCTTCGGTCGCCATCCGGCGATGGCTGAGGATGGAACCGGAGCAGTAGCCGCCGCCGTGAAAGAACAACAAAACGCGTGAGGGGTCACTGCCCGGAACAATCGACCACTCGGCCGGCACACCGTCAAGATCAACTGGAGTTAGCTCGACATCATCGGCCGCGGGCCAGTAAGCGCCAACCTCATCGAGCCGTGCCCGCCGTGCCTCCCAGCCGACTGGCCGCGGCTTGGAGCTGAGCATGGCGCGTACGGCTTCGATCTCACTTTGGTCCATCGGCGCATCATGCCGTCGGGCGTGATCGCTCAATTGCCAGCAGACCTGTACCGCTCCACGACCTCAGCCGGGATGCGCCCGCGGGAGTTGATCTCGATGCCATTGGTTGCAGCCCATTGCCGGATGGCCCTGGCGTCGATGTCGTTGGAGGACGCCGGCTTTCGCTCACGCTTGCCGCCCACTTTGCGGCCATGGGCCATGAAGACACTGAGGCTGTTGCGCAACCTGTTGGCGTTGCGCTCGGAGAGATCGATTTCCCACTCCACACCGTCCAGAGCGAAGCGGACGGTCTCAACCGCGTCCGAGCCGTCGATGTCGTCCTGGAGGCTCCTCAAGACCTTAGTCGCCATGGTGGTTCCTTCCGAGTTGAATAAGGAGATCACCGTTTCTATACCCAGAAGCCGCGCCGTTGAGGGCAGGGCCACATGTCATGCCTCAACGATCTGAATTTTCTTGGTCAGCTGCCGCGCGGCGGCCGAACCAAGCAAGGGAAGGCTTCGGTCGCCGCTCAAAGGTGTCTGGGCTCCAGGCGATAAGTCCGAACCGGGGCTGGTAGCTGCCCCACTCATAACCATCGAGCGCGCAAAAGTGGAAGTAGCCGCGCACCTCAATGCCGTCCTCTATGCAGCTGGCGACGGCGTCGAGGGCCTCATCGATGTAGGCGATGCGACGCGTGTCATCGGCCGTCGCGATGCCGTTCTCGGTGACATAGATGGGGATTCCAGGTGCGCAACGGGCGGCATTGCGAATCGCGGTCCCCACGGCGGCCGGGTAGTACTCCCAGCCGACCATGGTGCGTTCCGCCGCCTCATCGGGAGTGGCTAGTCCGCCTGCTGTGTAGCGGAGGCGGGTGTAGGACTGAACGCCCACCCAATCGTCATCGCTGGCCGCGTTGAGGAAAACGTTCTCCGTGGGCCACGCGTACGCCAGCGCGGCATCTTCGGCGTCCGGATCCGGATGGAGCGCTTGCGCGGCAATCGACCAGCCCGCCGCGGACCCGGCTGCTCGCACTAGTTCGCAGGCTCGCCAGTGCGCAGCGAGCAATGACTCGGACACCTCGGGCTTCGGGGTAGGTAAGCCGAGCGGCTGAAACCTGCCATCCGAGGCGACCAAGCCAGCGACCATGTTCGGTTCGTTGATGGTGCACACCATCTGAACTTCAGCCAGCAACGGCGACAACGCCTCGACATAGCGGCCAAACAAGTCGACGGCGTCAGGTGCTTGCCAGCCACCATCGCGGGTGAACCACGCCGGATGCGTGATGTGGTGCAGGGTGATCACCGGCTCTAAGCCGAGCTCGCGTGCGGTATCGACCATTCGCCGGTAGTGGTCGATCGCCGCCCGGCTAAGGAAGTTCCGCTCGGGCTGGACGCGGGCCCACTCCACGCTGAAGCGGTACGCCGTCAGCCCGGCCTCGGCCAGCAAGCGCATATCTTCGGCGTAACGGTGGTAGCTGTCAGCCGCATCACCGCTCGGCGCCTCGACCGGTGGGCCAGGCAGCCGACCATGTTCGCGCCACCACCAGTCTGAGCTGACGTTCCCACCTTCGATCTGATATGCACCGCTGGACGCGCCCCAGAGGAAGCTGCTTGGCAGGGCGGGCCCGCTTGAGATGCCGGGAGTGATCACTGCGGCACGTTACCGAACGATCTTGGTCGCATAGCTCAGGGCTTGTTATCAGCCCACCACGTCAGCAGCTCTTCGCGGGCGCGATCTTCACCTAGCGGACCCTCATCCATCCGGCGTTCCAGCAGGAACGCGTACGCGCGTCCGACATCGCGGCCTTGCGGAATGCCCAAGATCTCCATGATCTGAGTTCCGTTCAAGTCTGGCCGGATCGCGTCTAGTTCCTCCTGCGTTGCGAGCTCGGCGATGCGACGCTCCAAGTGGTCGTACGCCTTCCACAGCCGCCCAGCCTTAACGCCGTCCCGTGTCGTGACGTCAGCTCTGGTCAACACGTGCAACCGCGCCAGCTGATCACCGGCGTCCCGGACATAGCGGCGGACCGCTGAGTCCCGCCACGCGCCGCCGCTCTCCTGGCCAGCCGCGTACCCGTGGAACCGCAAATGCAAGGCAACCAGCTCAGAGACGGCTCTAATTTCCTCGCCGCTGAACCGCAGCGCCGTCAACCGCTTTCGAACGAGCTTGGCCCCCACCACGTCATGGTGGTGAAACGAGACCTTCCCGCCTGGCTCGAACCGCCGAGTCGCCGGCTTGCCAATGTCATGCAGCAGCGCCGCCAGCCTCATGATCAAATCCGGCCGCTGCGGCAACCGATCCTCAAGATCAATTGCCTGCTCCAGCACCGTAAGGCTGTGCTGATAGACGTCCTTGTGGCGGTGATGTTCATCCCGTTCCAGCCGCAACGCCGGCAGCTCAGGCAATACCCGTGCCGCCAGCCCGGTCGACACCAACAGATCCAGACCGGGACGGGGCCGGTCGGTCAGCAGAAGCTTCGACAGCTCGTCACGCACCCGCTCCGCGGAGATGATCGAGATCCGATCCGCCATCCCGCGCATGGCGGCGACCACCTCAGGTACCGGCGTAAATCCCAGCTGGGCAGCAAACCGCGCTGCCCGCATCATCCGCAGCGGATCGTCACTGAACGAGCTCTCCGGCGTCCCTGGTGTTCGGATCACCCGGCGCGCGAGATCGGTCAATCCACCGTACGGATCGACAAACTTCTTGTCCGGGATGGAGACCGCCATGGCGTTGATCGTGAAGTCGCGGCGCAGCAGGTCGGCCTCCAGCGTGTCGCCGAAAGCGACGGCGGGCTTGCGGCTGTGGTTGGCGTACACATCGGAGCGGTAGGTGGTGACCTCGATCACCCAGGTGGCGTCCTCAGCCTCGACCTTGCAGCCGATGGTGCCGTACTCCTTGCCGATAGTCCACACAGCGTGAGAAAACTTCCGCAGCAGCTTCTCGACTGCGTCCGGACGCGCCGAGGTTGCGAAGTCCAGGTCATGCCCAAGCTTGCCGAGCATGGCATCCCGAACGCTTCCGCCGACCAGATACAACTCATGTCCGGCATTGCTGAACAGCTCGCCCAAGCGGTCCGCGAGTGGAGCGATCTTCAGCAGCTCGGCCACCGCAGCGGCCTGCACCGAGCTCAGGCGGAAGGTGGACACGCTGAGCGATTCTAACGTCAGGCGTCTTAGGACTAGCACCTGCAATTGCTGGGCGTGAGCGTCGGCAATCAAAGAATGGCGACTTACCATGACTGGGTGGGGAGGTGGTGCGCGGTGCGTACGGCCCGCGTACTGCTAGCAGTCGCGGTTTCAGCGCTGTGCGTACTGCTCATGCCTGCGCGCGCCGTTGCCGCCGAGCCGGCCGCGCTGGTCTCCATCACCATCACATCCATGGAGCCGGCACTGCCCACTCGAGACGGCGAGATCACCGTCACTGGTCGGGTTACGAATATCACCAAGGAACGGCTCTCTCGATTGGAAGCGCTGTTCTGGCGAAATCAGGCGCCGATCCTCGGCCGCGTCGGTTTGGCCCAGGCTCTGGAGTCTGAGTCCAACGATCCGCTCGGCGCCCGCTACACGGGTGTCTTCCAAGATCTTTTGACAGCCCAGAAGCCCTTCTTGGCGCCCAATGCTTCGGTCGACTTCCGGCTCCGGGTGAAGGTCTCTGATCTTGAACTGTCCCCAACTGACGGCATCTATCTGATGGGTGTCCACGTCTTGCAGCGGGGCAATAACGTCGCCATCGGCCGGACCCGCGTTTTCGTGCCGGTGCTAGCCCGCAAGCCCCGCAACGAACTCACTATGACCACCGTCGTGGTCCTCAATTCCCGTCCTTCATTGGTCCGCAAGGGGATCCTCTCCGATGATCATCTGGCAGCCGAAGTCGGCGAGAACGGCCGATTGACCGCACTGCTCAAGGCGGCGAATACCGCCAAGTCGACCTTCGCAGTCGACCCCGCGTTGATCCAGGAACTGCAAACCATGTCGGCCGGCTATCAGGTGCTGGACTCCGAAGGCACGACCTCGGCAGGCACCGGTCAGGCCGATGCCACCAGATGGCTTGAGGGTTTCGATGCGCTGCAGTCCTCTCACGACGGCTATCGGCTGCTGTACGGCTCGCCCGACATTGCCGCATTGGTACACGACGGCCAGGAAAGCGTGCTCAACGACGCCGCCAACGCCAACAAGCTGGTAGAGCCCACCCGATCGCTGCCGCTCCTCGTGCTGCCCGCTGGCGGCAGCGCTGACGCAGCCACTGCCAACGCAGCCGCAGCACTGCATCCCGATGCGATCTTGCTGGCTGACATCTCAGCCAAGGGGCCAACGCCGCTGCTCGCCGGACCCGATCAGGTGCCGATCGTCACCTTCTCCAAGGGTGCCCAGGGTGGCGGGCCTGGGCCTGACCCGCGCGATACCGCAATTCACCTTCGGCAGCGCCTGCTTGCCGAAACCTGGATCGAGGCATCGGCTGCGCGAGACGATCTTGCTCATGGGCGGGTTCGGGTGATCAGCACGGCGGCCCAAGCGGTCGCCCAGGCAACGGGAAATGATCAAGAGGTCAAGGCGCCATGGCTGCGGCAGCGCAGCTTGACCGACCTGCTCAAGTCCAAACCTGCCCCCTGGTCCCAGAAGTACCGCTACAGTTCGGCGGCCCGCGACGCCCAGCTCACCACCGGCCAGCTCAGCACTCTTAGGAAGTTCGATTCGAGCAACGAGACCTACGCCGACCTGCTGGTCGATTCGACGCAAGCACGGGCCGACGGGAGTGCCGCTGTCGCTCGGGCTGCCAGCTCCAAGTGGCGCAAGCACGACAAGTCGCGCCGGGCCTTTCTCGGCCCGCAGCAGGCGACGTTGGACGACCTCTTGCTGAACAAGATCCAGATTCGCAGCAGCTCGCGCGTTCAGACCGTGGCACAGCAGGGCGTGGCATTCCCGATCACCATCAAGAACACGCTAGAACCCGTCGGCTCAGAACCCGATGCCGGATCGGTCAAGGTCAAACTTGTGTTCAACTCCGAGAACGCCCAGCGGCTTACGATCAAAACGATCAAGCCCACCGAGATCAGACCCCAAGACACCGCGACGGCCAATGCTGAGGTAACTGCCAAGGCCAACTGCATCGTGCCGGTTACCGCGCAGCTGATGACCGAATCCGGGCGGCCGGTGGGACGCCCATTCGACATCGAAGTGCAGGTTACTCAGAACGGCACCACGGGTTGGGTGATCGCGATTGCTGCCGGCATCGTTCTCGTCGCCAGCAGCTTCCTGCGAATTCGCCAAGTGGCTAGGGAACGGGCGGCGAGCGGTGAACCGGGGGCCGGGCCGTCGGCAGGGAGTGAGGGGCCTCAAGATCAGCTCCCGGCGCTGAGTTCGGCGCCAGCAGAGAGACTTGATGTCTGAGACGTCCACACCCAAGATGAGCTCCCCCGGCCTCAGTAGCGACCCGGGGCCGTCGACGGAGGAGCGCAGGCAGACCAGGCGGCTAGTTTCGGCAAGCGTTCTGATGGCGGCCGGTACCGCGCTCTCCCGAGTCATGGGATTCTTCCGGCTCATGCTGTTGGTGTACCTGTTCGGCAACGGCACCCGGCAGGCCGAGATGTTCACGATCGCGACGACGGTGCCGAACAGCATGTACATCCTGCTCGCCGGCGGTGTGCTGAACACCGTCCTGGTGCCGCAGATCGTGCGGGCCATCCGCGGCGATGCCGACCGCGGCGATGCGTACACCAACCGGATCATGACCGCCGGCCTGATCGGCCTCAGCTTGATCACGCTGCTGCTGACGCTGGCAGTGCCTTGGATCATCGGGCTCTATTCGGCTACTGGATGGAGATCGCCAAAGCTGGCAGCGCAATACGACTCGATGATCATGCTCGCCTACTACTGCATGCCGCAGGTCTTCTTCTACGGCGTATACATGCTGGCCGGGCAGGTGCTCAACGCCCGTGATCGTTTTGGTCCGATGATGTGGGCGCCGATTGCCAACAATGTGGTGTCGATCATGGTGCTGCTGTCGTACTTGATCGTCTTCGAACGGACGAGCACCGGAGCACCGTTCACCACAGGTCAGGCGTTGCTTCTTGGAGTGGGCTCGACGCTGGGCATTGCCGCGCAGGCCGCCGTACTGATTCCGTTTCTGCGAGGCAGCGGCTATCACTACCGGCCGCGCTTAGACTTCAAGCACACCGGCCTAGGCAAGACATTCCGACTGGCCAAGTGGACTCTCGGCTTCGTGCTGGTAACCCAGGCGGCGCTGGTGGTCATCACCAGGCTGGCGAGCGGCGCCACCGTTGGCGGCAAGGGCGCCGGGCTTACCGCCTACAGCAACGCGTACGCGTTATGGATCCTGCCGCACTCCTTGATCACGGTCTCATTGGCAACCGCCATGCTGCCAACCGCATCCCGGCTCGCCGCCGCCGGCGATCTGCCCGCGGTGGCATCGGAAACCATGCGCGCCATCCGATTGGCGGTGACCGCGCTGCTGCCCGCCGCGGTTGCCTTCTTGGTGTTGGGGCTGCCACTGGCTCATTTAGTCTTCGGCTTCGGTCAGGGCGCTAAGGACGCCTCGTACGTGGGTGGGGCGCTGATGGCTCTCGCCGTCGGGCTGGTGCCGTTCACGGTGCAATACATCTGTCTACGCGCCTTCTATGCGCTGGAGGCCAATCGAACGACGTTCTTTTTGCAATGCTTGATCGCTGGCACCAATGTCGTCCTCGGCATCGCCGCAGTGTTGCTGCTGGATAATCCAGCGCTGGTGGCGACGGGTCTGGCCTTCTCCTACTCAGCGGCGTACCTGATCGGTCTGCCGATCTCGTTCTCGGTGTTGCGGAAAAAGCTTCCTGATCTTGATGCCGAAGAGCTGGTACGCCACTGCGTGCGGCTGCTGCTGGCCGTGATTCCGGCGGCAATCGCAGCATGGCTGATCTCCTGGCTCGTCATGACGCAGTCTGACTCCAAGGTCGTGCTCGCGCTGGGGCTGGTGTTCGCGGGCCTGGTGGCAGTCGGCCTCTTTCTGCTCATGGCCCGGCTTATCCGGATCCATGAGGTCCGAGAGATCATTACGACTGTGCTGCGGCGGGGCGGCGATTCCTCACCCGAGGCGCGGCAGGTGCGAGAGGAGTCTGTGATCGAGGCCAGTCCTGATCGATTTGGTGACTTCAAGTCCTCCGGCGATTCGCCCACGGTGATCCGGCCGCCGTCTCCTAGCATCGAAGAAGCTGTTGAGGAGAATTCAGGATCCATGGTTCAGGCGACTACCGCCCAGGGTGTGGAGCAAGGCGGTGCAGAACCGGGCCGCGTTGAACAGGGCGAAGAAGCTCCTCCAGCGCCTCGGGCATCAGCCCTGCCCGCCGGGACTGTGCTGGCCTCCCGCTATCGCCTCGAAGAGCTGATCGCCGAGTCCGAGCCCAGTGTCACCTGGCGAGCGTTCGATCAGGTGCTGTCGCGGTCGGTGCTGGTGCATCTGCTGGCCCCGGGCGACACCCGCGAAGAGGAGCTGTTGACCGCGGCTCGCAAGGCGTCGGTTGCGACCGACTCGCGTTTCCTTCGAGTACTCGATGCCGTGCACAGCACTGATCCCGCGGTCGGCTCCTACATTGTCTGCGAGTATGCGACCGGGCAATCGCTCGAGATGATCTTGAGCCATGGCCCGCTATCGGGCCTCGAGGCGGCCTGGGTTGTCCGCGAGGTGGCCGACGCACTCGCCGGCGTCCACAGTCTGGGGCTCTATCACCGCCGACTTAGCCCGGAGACCGTGATCATTACTTCGTCCGGCAACGTCAAGATCGTCGGCCTGATGATCGAGGCGACGCTGCGGCCGCGATCCAGCGACACCGTGCCCGGCGCCGGCCAGGAGCAAGTCGATGTAGGTGATCTTGGTCGGCTGCTGTACGCCTCGCTGGTCTGTCGCTGGCCCGGCGGCCCGGCGTTCGGCCTGCCAAATGCGCCGTTGGTGGGGCATCGCCTGATGACACCGCGACAGGTGCGAGCCGGCGTCTCACCTGCGCTGGACAACGTCTGTGATCAAATTCTTAGCGATCCACCCCGGCATCATGCCTCTGTGATCACGACAGCTGGCGAAATGGTGACAGCGCTAACCAAGGTGCTGGGGAGCGCGGACGCCGCTCCTGATCTTGAACGGCGGCTGCATCAGCCGATCCCAAGCGTGACGGGGAGAGGCGCCGAGCCGCTCGACGCAACGACGAATGTCCAGCCCGTCTCCTCATTGCTCGACACCACTACGATGCGGCAACGGGCGATCCGCACCAGGACAGTTCCCGCTGTCAGTGCGCCACCAACCAATGTGCAGACCCGGGTACGAGCTGGCGGACCGCGAACCAACCCGGCGACTCCACCTCGACCGCCGCAAGCCCGACCGGTGAGTCAGAGCGCTCAAGGCCGGGCGCCGGCCGCTCCACAACGTCGGCGCCGCTGGATCGGTCTGCTACTGGTCCTCGCCGTACTGCTGATCGCGGCCGGGATCATCTCCGCTCTGATCTTGGACCGGCGAATCTCGGCGGCACCCGAGCCAACATCCTCCGGTGATCAATCAAGCACCACTTCCGAGCCTGCACCGGCGCGACCGAGCAGGCTGACCATCGCCAATGCGCGGGACTTCGACCCCCAAGGCGAGGACAAGACCGAGAATCCCGACGAGGTGAAATTCGCTTACGACGGTAATCCGAGCACTCGGTGGCGTACGGTGCAGTACTTCGGCAACCCGAAGCTGGGCAACATCAAGCGCGGGGTCGGCCTTGTTCTTGATCTTGACACTCCGCAACCGGTGCACTCGCTGCGCCTCACACTGAGCGGAACTGGTACGACGGTGCAGTTCCGGGTCCCGAAGTCGGATCCGTCTCAGACCACGAAGCCGCCGATGAGTTCCGACCGGCGATGGCGTACGGTTGCCGCCGAATCGAAAGCGGGCGGATCCGCGATGCTGACCGCGGAGCAGGATGTGACCACCCGATATGTCCTGGTGTACCTGACCTCGCTGCCGAAGGAGGGGACGGGCTACCGCGGCGGCATTTACGAGGTCGAGGTGCTGGCTTGATTGACGGCGAGTCTGACGATAATCACCTTGACGATGCCGCACTACTGCGTGCGCACGTCGATGGAGACCCGGACGCGTTTGCGGCCCTCGTCGCCCGGCACCAAGATCGAATGTGGTCGATCGCGATGCGCGTCATGCGAAATCCTGAGGATGCCGCGGACGCGTTGCAGGATGCCTATATAGCGGCATTCCGGCGGGCCGGCAGCTATCGGGGCGAGGCCCAGGTGACGACCTGGCTGCATCGGGTGGTGGTCAATGCCTGCCTCGATCGGCTGCGCGTCATGAGGTCACGGGAGACTGAACCGCTGCCAGAAAACCTTGATCGATGGAGCAGGATGGGCACGACGTTGATCAAGGACCCAGTGGAGATCAAGGAGCAGCGCAGTGTCGTTGCCGCGGCGCTGGGTGCCCTGAATGCTGATCAGCGGGCGGCACTGGTGCTAGTTGATATGGAGGGGTACTCGGTGGAGGAGGCGGCGCAGATCCTTGGCTGCGCACCGGGCACCATCAAGAGCCGTTGTGCCCGCGGGCGGGCGCGGTTGCTGCCCTTGCTGCTCCATCTCAAGGCGGAGGCGGATTCCTAAGGTGGCGCATCCGCTTGAGCAGTCTTATAACTGGCGGACCCCTGCAACGTTCGCCAGTATTGCAGCCGCCATCTGCGTCGGAGTGCTGGTCCACGGCCAGGTCAGCGGGTGGGTGCCCGCGCTTCTGGTCGTGGTTGCACTCTGGGCGCTCGTGGTGGGGCTCATTTACCTGCGGACCAGGGCATTTCTCCTGATCGACGGGTCCCGACTGATGGTTCGGCGCTTCCGCAAGTTCCAGACCATTGAGGCGGCTGATTTGGTTGCGGTCAATGAATTCTTGACACCGAACGGGCCGAGCTACAAGCTCACCGTACGCGGTCCCGATGGGGGCATCAGCCGCGTCGTCGCTCCGGTAGCGCTACTGCGTGGCGGCCATTCGGCCCTCTTCACATGGATACTGACTCGTGCGCCTCAGGCAACGCTTGACAAGGGCTCTCTAAAAACCGTGGCCCAGCTAAAGACCCGAGGACTCATCCCATGAACGCGCAGCACTTATCGATCGACGAGCTGGCCGACGCGGCCGAGGGATTGCTCGACCCCGAACGCGCGACCGTAGCGGAGTCACATATCGCGGGATGCGCTGAGTGCCGTGCTCAGTCGGCCGCGTTGCGGGAGGTCACCGCTACCCTGCGCGCGGAGCCGGTACCGCCCATGCCGGAGGCGGTGGCTCATCGGCTAAACGAGGTGGTTGCTGCGGAGAGCGCCCGGCGTAGCGGTGCTTGGAAGCTGAGGCCAACACTGGGCACTTTCGGGCACGACCTCAAGAAGCCGTCCAAGTCGCGTTGGGCGCTGCCTGCGCTCGCGGCCGCAGCGGCGGCAGCCGTGGTGGGCTTTGGGGCGTACCTGATCAGTGCCAGCGCAGGACTCAACGAGCCGCCGGTCGTGGCCGCGATCAATAGCGGGGACCTGCGGGTGGAGGCGCAGGCTCTGGAGCAGGCCGCCGGTGGGCTAAGCCCGCACCGCTTCTCACAAGCCTGGGGCTGCGCCCGCAAGGTTACTGAGGGGCGTATCACTGGCCTCGCTGCCAGCACCGTGGATGGAACTCCGGCTTTACTGGTCTATACGAAGTCCGATGGGTCAACCCAGGTGACCGTGGTGACGGGTTGTGGTTCGAGCATGCCATCCGCCGGTCCCTCAGCTGTGCTGCCGCGCTAAGAGGTCATAGCAGGCTGGGGTCGTAGCACGCTGGGGGTCGTTTCTCCGCACACGGCCACAAACGAAGGAACATCTAGGGCATCTCGCCAGCATTTGTGGCGTTGTGCGGAGAGGCACCTGTCCTAGCGCGATAAGCCCGGCGCATCTTGACTATGTTCCCGCAGCCGGCCATCGAGCACCAACGCCCGGAGCGGTTGCGCGAAGAGTCGAAGAAAGCAATTGCAGCGATCCCGTCGGCAGTGAAGCAAGTCATCCAGCTCATTCAGCGCTGGCCCCTGCACGTCGTGACCGGCGTGGTCGAGCAACACTTCGCGCAGACCTTCCCGCACACCGACCAGTAGAGGGAGATCGGTTGCTGCGAGGCGTGCGTCGGGAGTGACGAGGCCGAGCCGTTCCAGGCGCTCCGCGGCAGTCAAGGGCACCAGCTGGTCGGTGCCCAGTTGCGCTCCGCGGTGTTGAGGAAGTCGCGGATCAAGCGGACCGGCGGTGATGGCTCACCAATGGCCAATCTCGCGCTGGATGAGTAGCTCAAGTCCAACGGTCAACGTTTGCCGTCTGGAGATGGCTGGCGAGTGTCTCATGACGCGTTGGAGCCCTTGTGAGCTGTCTGAAGACGGCTGACGTGGCATTAGAGGTGAGACGTAGACGGACCGGCGCACTGTGCGTTTTCTTCGGAATAGGTTGCCTGCCGAAGCCGTTTCCCGGAGGTAGGGTTACAGGCTCCGGGGGCACTGCTCGCGCGACCGACGCTCGCAGTGCAGAGGGCACAGCAAGTCACAAAGGACACAATGACCACCGAATCCGTACGCGACGTCATCATCGTCGGTAGCGGGCCGGCCGGCTATACCGCCGCCATCTACGCCGCCCGAGCAGACCTCAAACCGCTTGTCTTTGAGGGTGAGATTGATGCCGGCGGCGCCTTGATGACGACCACCGATGTGGAGAACTTTCCCGGTTTCCGTGATGCCATCATGGGCCCGGAGCTGATGGATAATATGCGTGCCCAGGCCGAGCGATTTGGTGCCGAAATGATCACCGAAGACATCGTCGGAATGGATCTGGCCGGTGATATCAAGACGGTCAAAGACGGTTATGGCAATGCCTACTCCGCGCGTACGGTGATCTTGGCGATGGGCTCTGGCTACCGCAAGCTCGGTGTAGAGGGCGAGGACCAGCTGTCTGGGCACGGCGTTTCCTGGTGCGCCACCTGTGATGGCTTTTTCTTTCGGGACAAGGACATTGCGGTTATCGGCGGCGGCGACTCGGCCGTTGAAGAGGCAACCTTCTTGACGCGTTTCGCAAAGTCGGTGACCATCGTGCATCGCCGCGACGAGCTGCGCGCCAGCAAGATCATGGCTGTCCGGGCCTTCAAAAACCCCAAGATCAAGTTTGCGTGGAACTCAGTGGTGACTGGGATTCATGGCGACAAGAAGCTGGAAGCGATCACCCTGAAAGACACCATTACTGGTGAGAAGCGTCAGCTGCCCGTCTCTGGGTTGTTCATCGCCATTGGTCACGAGCCGCGGTCGGAGCTGGTGAAGGGCCAGGTGGATCTCGATCCCGACGGCTATGTGATCACCGACGGCAGGACTACTAAGACGAATCTGCCCGGTGTCTTCGCTTCCGGGGATCTGGTGGACCGTACCTATCGGCAGGCTGTGACGGCTGCTGGTACGGGATGCGCAGCCGCGCTCGACGCGGAGCGCTATCTAACAGCGCTCTATCACGGGGAGCATTCGGCGGGGGCCGCCGAGGACGCCGCGGTGGATGCAGCGCTCCTTACCGGTGCTGCCAGCTAAGGGGTGGAGTTGTCAGCACCCTTGGCTGACACCGGCAGAGCAGACTCCTCACGCTATGTCTGCGTGTCGCGCCAAGCCTGGAACTTCGCTACGTCATCGACGACTACGCCGTACGGGTCAAGTCCGGCCATCCTTTTGTAGTCGTCCACGTTCTTGCCGGTGAAGAGAAATACCTTGATGCCGGCATTCTTGTAGGTCCTCATTCGACTCGAGGAAATCGATAGCCCGGCGTGGAAATAAGTGCCGACACTCTTTACTTTGGACACTGACGGCCACCCGTCGGCACCTGTCGACACGAGCGCGTATTTGATCTTGTGGTTGGGGTCGGCCGCGTCCAGCTTCTTGACCTTGTTCAGAGCGCCTGCCAGCCTGGAGGACGGCGCTTCCAGCTGGACGTTGGAGTACTTGATCGTGTTCCATAACTGCTTGGCTTGCGCGTCGGTAATCGTCGAGTTCT
>DATLQC010000151.1:0-3463 GCA_035535395.1 Propionibacteriaceae bacterium
GATCTGATCAGCTGCCGACTGAATCACACCCCCGAAGGGTGATCGAGGGCCGCTCCGAGCCACTAGGGCTAGCGAGCTAGGAGCTGGCAGACAGTCCGGCAGCCACGGCAAAGCCGAGCACTGCGGCGAGTCCAGCTCCAACGCTCGCCTTTTCCTTGGCTTCCGGGATCATTGACCCGACCAACATCACCAGAAGCGCGCCGGCGGCGAAGCCGTCAACAGCGCCGGTAAAGCGGTCACCGACCAAAGCAGAGACCCAGTAGCCGCCGATCGTCGCCAAGGTGCAGACCACAGCCACGACCGCCCATCCGAGGACGATGATCCGGGACTCCCGTCCAGCTGCTCTCATATCGGTCGCGGAGCCGATTGACTCGGGCAGGTTCGAGACGAAGATCGCGACAAGCAGCGCAACGCTGACCCCTTCGCCGGCGGCCAGCCCGATGCCCAGGACCACCTGTTCTGGTATCCCATCTAAGAGGGCGCCCAGCAGCAGTGGGAAACCGGCAGCAGCCGCCCCAGAGCGACCACCCATCCGCTCCACGGCACGGTCGCCGAGGAAGAAGACGAGTGCTCCGGCAGCTAGTCCCAGCGCGACAGGTACACCACCCGCGGCTCGCAATCCTTCCTCGACCAGCTCGAACGAGACGCCCGAAATGAGGGCTCCCGCCCCGAAGCCGAGAACAGCCCCAATGAGGCGGTGATCCCATCGCCGAACAACGCCAAGCACTGCTCCAATGACGAGGGAAGAGGCTGCAACCGCGCCCCACAAACCGGCCGACAACATGACCAGGACGATAGCTACTCTGAGCTGCCTTGGTTCGCCTTCCGCTCGTACGCCGCCAGGGCATCATCAATGGTTGCGTCGATCTCCAGCATGGGCGCATCTACGGCCCGCTCCAGAGTGTCTCGGACCTGCCCGATGTCACGTGCGATACGGAACTCGATTCCCCGACGCGCCAGATTCGATTTGAGCTCGACCAGCATTGTCGCCGCGCTGACATCGACGAATGGGCTAGTTTCGCCATCGAGCACCACGATCTTGGTGTGGTCGGTACCGAGCGCCTCGATCTGGGACTTGACGTAGTCGGCGTTGGCGAACATCAGCCCCGACTCGACCCGTACGATCACTGCGTCGGGTCGAGTCGGCAGGTCGGGATGCCGATCGGTATCGAGCCACACTTCGCCCTGCTTGGCCAGCGTGGCCACATGCGGCCGCGAGGACCGATAGAGCAGCAACAACATCGATATCCCAATACCGATCACCAGGCCGTGAAGGGTGTCGAAGATCAACACGCCTAGCATGGCGGCGATCGCAGCAGCGAAGTCGGCTCGAGCGGCATGCCCATAGATCTCGGCCAGCCGGGCGGTCCACACGCCATACAGGCGACGCAGGCTACCGATATCGACGAGTTCGATCACTGCAGCGATGACAACGGCTGCGAGCGTGGTCTCCGGGAGGAGCTCGAACAGACTGGTCAAGAACAGCAGGGTGATGATCACCAGGACTGCAACGACCAGACCGCTGACCTGGGACTTGGCGCCAGCGCCACCGTTGACAGCCGTCTTCGACAGGCTGCCATTGACGACCATGCCTGACGACAGTCCCGAGCCGAGGTTTGCCGCACCGAGCCCGGCCAGCTCCCGGTTGGCGTTCACCTCATAGCCGGCCCTGGTGGCGTACGTTTTGGCTGCCCCGAGCCCTTCAGCGAAGCCGATCAAGAACACTCTAATGGCTGGGCCGAACAGCGGCAGATAGTCCCGCCACCCGACGCCGTCCGGCAGGCCCAACGCCGGAAGGCCGGAGTCGATGTGGCCGACGATCTTGACGCCTTTGTCGTCCAGCCCAAAGAGCCAGACTGCGAGAATGCTCAAGATCACTGCTACAAGCGAGCCCGGCACTAGCGGCAGCCAATGTTTGAGCGCTAGCACCAAGATCAAACTAAACAGTCCGACGAGGAGGCTAAGCCAGTGGGTGTCGGGCAGGTGTTTGATCACGCCCCAGGCCTGTTCGAAGAAGTTGCCGGGAGTCTTCTCCACACCAAGCAGCTTCGGCACCTGGCCAATGATGATCGTTAAGGCGAGACCGACGATAAAGCCTTTGAGCACCGGCTCGGAGATGAACGATGCCACGAATCCCAGCCGCAGCAGCGCAGCGAGTAGACCGGCAATTCCGGTACAGATCGCGAGAGCTGTGCTGAGCGCGATATATCGCCCGCCGTCGCCATGAGCGACCGGCATGATGATTGCTGCCGACAAGGCGGCTGTCGCCGACATGGGACCGACGATCAGGTGACGGGAGCTGCCGAGCACCGCATACAAGATCAACGCTGGGGCGGCGGCATAAAGACCTACGACGGGCGGCAAGCCGGCGATGCTGGCGTACGCCAGGGACTCGGGCACCAGCACCGCCCACACCGTCAGGCCGGCGATAAGGTCCGACGCAGCCAAGCTGGCCGATAACCCTGGAGTGATCCTAGGACTGGCCACTCGCGTGTTTCCGAGCGCACGTGGTCATGCTGCCATCCCGATGTCGATCATCTGGGCTATAGCACCGGGACGATCCCGGCCATTCTGGTCAAGCCTGACCTCAGGGTGCGTAGGCACCGAGGAGGTCGCGGGCGGAGACCATCCCAAGGGGCCCGTTCCGGTCCGCTAATCAGGCGAATCCGCGGACTCCCTTGTCGTGCTGGTCACGTGGCCCATCATCTGAGCACTCGGCCGGAGCAACTAGGGCCAAAAGGTGCTGTCGATCAAGTGGTGTTAGCGCGAACCACGCATCGAAATCCGATGTGGCTCATGCCGGTATCGATCATCTGCGGCCTACGAGCCGCGGGCCGGTAGCGCATGCAATAACTGTTCGCACAGAGGTAGGACCCGCCCTTGATCACTTTCCGTGGCACGCGGAACTGGGGTTGCCGGCGGTCGTAGCTGTCGTCGATGGCGCCGCCCCGCGGATTACGTGGGATGCAGCAGGGCTTGTCGCCCTCGGCCGGGTGAGGATCGGAATACCAGTCGACAGTCCAATCCCAGACATTGCCGGCCATGTCGTGCAAGTCGTACCCGTTCGGTGGAAAAGAGCCGACCGGGGTTGTCGTGCCATAACCAAGATCAGGTCGCCACGGAAAGTCGCCGTGCCAGAAATTGGCTAGCCGGTCGTCCGCAGGCTCAGGCTCATCACCCCAGGTGAACATCGTTTGATCAAGCCCGCCACGTGCAGCAGCTTCCCACTCGGCTTCGGTCGGTAGGCTCCGACCGGCCCAATTGGCGTACGCCTCGGCATCCTCGTACGCGATGTGCACGACTGGATGATCTTCGCGGCCACTGATCGATGACCCACGGCCTTCGGGATGTCGCCAGGACGCGCCGGGGGTCCAGATCCACCACAGATTGATATGCCGAAGGTTGACCGGCCCCGCAGTGCGGGTGAAGACCATTGACCCAGGTTGCAGGTTTTCAGCCGGCG
>DATLQC010000152.1:0-16475 GCA_035535395.1 Propionibacteriaceae bacterium
TAGGTCTGCACAGGTTTCTGACGGTCTACACACGTTGCAACCTGTGCAGACCGTACGCAACCTACGTGCACGTAGGTTGCGACGCGGAGGAGTGAGGGATGGCGGCGGCGGAGGAGTGAGAGATGTCGCGGAGCGAGCGGGAGATATCGAGTGGCGGCTGCGAGACTGCCTCCGTGGGGGTCTCCGAGAGCTTCATTGCCGGTCTGCCCAAGGTGGAGCTGCACGTCCACCACGTCGGCTCGGTACCGCTACGGGCCGTTGCCGAGTTGGCCGCGCGGCATCCAGGTACCGTGCCGAGCGACCGGGACCAGCTAGCCCGATTCTTTGTCTTCGAGGACTTCCCCCACTTCATCCGGAATTATTTGGCGGTCGTAGATCTGATCAAGACCGCCGAGGACGTACGCCTGATCACGTACGAGGTCGCGGCCGACCTGGCCGCCCAGAACATCCGTTACGCCGAGCTGACCGTGACGCCGTACATCTCGATCAGTGATGACCTGCCGGCCAAAGCTTTCCTGGAAGCGATCGAGGACGCCCGCCAGGCCGCACATCGTGATCATGGTCTGGAGCTGTGGTGGATCTTCGACATTCCGGCCGACTTCGGAATTCCGGCCGCAGAGCTAACGGCATCGGTCGCCCTTGATCACCAAGTCCCTGGATTGGTTGGCTTCGGACTCGGCGGATCGGAGCGCGGCTTTCCCCGCTCGATGTTTCGTGATCAGTTCGACCGCGCTCGCGCCGCCGGACTGCGCAGCGTGCCACATGCCGGCGAGACCACCGGTCCGGAGAGCGTCTGGGACGCCCTCAACAGTTTGGGTGCCGAACGCATCGAGCATGGCATTGCATCCGTCGCCGACCCGGGCCTGATGCAACACCTCGTGGAGCACCAGATCGCCTTGGATATTTGCCTGACATCCAACATCGCACTACGCGTGGTGCCAGATCTTGATCATCACCCGATCCGGGAGCTGGTCGCGGCCGGCGTGACGGTAACGATCAACACCGACGACCCGCCAATGGTCGGCACGGACCTCAATACCGAGTACGCCATCGCAGCTCGGCTGCTTGAGCTCGATGAGCACGGAATCACGGAGTTGGCCCTCGCGGCGGTCGAAGCATCCTTTGCCAGCCCTGAAACCAAGGCCACGCTGCGTTCGGAGATCAGCTCCTACGCCGCGATGTCAGCTCCTTGACCGGTACGGCAGCCTCAGAACGCGCTGCCTTCGGCGGCGAACTGCGAGGCGGCGCGACCTTGGCTGCCGCGGGCCGGGACTCGGGCAATCGCGGCGGCGATGTCGCTGCCGGAGCCTTCTTGAACGGGAATAGCTCGGGACGATCCGGCTGCCGCCACCACAAGATCACCGCAAGCACCATCGCCATCTGGATGATCGGCGAGATGGTGTCCCGCATTCGGGTGGCCGTGAAGTCCAGCGCGGTGCCCATATCGATCGCACGCCCCGGCACATACGCCAGCGACAAGGCTGCGCCCCTGATCACCATGATCTTGTCGAGCTTGCTCGCCGCCAGGACGGCGAGCGGCATCCAGGCCAGCAGGTCGTACCAGGACAGCGTGTACATCGACGTGATCAACCACGCGACCGATAGCACTAGCGCGGTACGCAGCGCAATGGTGAGCGGATCTCGCCGCATGTCAGCGTCCTTGTCCAGCCCGGGAGCCGGCGTCCAGGGCACGACCCGGTACAGCATCCAGCCGATCACGATCAAGCCGATGTAGGAGATGACGCCGACGATGGTCTTGGCATGGAACCCGGTCATAAAGAGATCGAGGAGGCGATACAGCGGATTGGCCCAGGACCCGACCGAGACATAACCGCCGTTGCGCAGCGCCTGGAGGAGTGCCGTCGGCTGCCACAGTACGTACGCCAGACCCATCGGGACCGCAGTGCCGAGGCAGAGCAGCAGCGCCTTCTTTGGTTCCCGCCGGTACGCCCACAGCATCGCGAGTCCCCACAGCCCGATGCTCACCTTGGCGCACCCGGCAAGGCCGATGCCGAGACCCGCGACGAAGGGGTTCTTGCGCATGAAGAGCAGCCCGGCGACGGCGAACATCACGGCCAGCGGCTCATTATGTGCACCGGCGACCACGGCCCAGATCAACAAGGGATTCGCAATGGTCAGCAGCGCCGCGCGGCCCTGCCGGCGGGGGTCGCCATGCGCCAGCATCACCGCACCGGCGCAAGCCAGGATGAACGGCACCACCGAGAACACCTGCAGCCAGAACACGATGTCGTGCATGTTCTCGCCACCGAACTTGTTGGCGATCAACTGCGTCCAGGAGGTGATCGGCCCGTACACGCTGGGGGTGTCCTGCCACGGACGTTCCGTCCAACGCAGCACGGGATCGAACTGGCTGCGGAACACTTCCGCCGGCGTGATGTCGTACGGATCCCGGCCGATCGCCTGCAGCCGCCCATACGCCGCGTACATCAAGACATCGGCCGAGGTCATGGGCGGTACGCAGCTGGTGAGCAGGCTGAGAACGGTGCCGAGCGCGAAGATCTTTTTGTATTTGGGTCTCCAGCCATCAGCCATGGCGCGTAGACCGATCCACAGTCCGAGGGCACCGAGAGCGATCGCGACCCAGGTCAAGATCGAAACGAACCACTCGTTGGGCGTAACGACGCCGGCTGGGAGGTACCAGGGCGGCAGATAGGAGTGTCGTGGACCAAGCGTCAGAGTGACGGCTGACGGTCCGAGGAACCCTACAAGCACGGTCAGCGCGGTGGCTCCCACGATGCCGAACAGGGCGAAGCGATGATTGCGGTGCCAGATCCCTGGGTGGTATCGCGGTTGCGGCGCCTTGGCCGGATTCCCCCTGCGGCGCTTCTGCTTGCTCGCCGTCATCGATTCATGCCTGCTTACCTCGGAGTCGCTTGAGGACGCCTGTGACGCCACCGGAGTCTTTCAAATCCTTGAGCCCGACCTGGACGAGGCCGCGGGTCGTCAGCGCACGAGTGACGTCGCGCAGCTGGGCTGCTCGATGCAGTTGAGCGCCGAGATCAGTGCCAGTGGCGCGGTGGCGCACGTCGATCTCGATCTCCGAGACTCGCAAGCCGGCTCGCAAGGCGTCGATGGTCATGCCTACTTCCATTCCCCAACCGGCAGCCAGTGGGCTGGCAAGTTCGAACGCTCGCCGGGTAAGGCAGCGTTGACCTGACAGTGGTGCCCGCGGAGTCCAGCCGGTCAGCTCGGCAATACCCCGTCGGGCCGTGTTCACTACCAGACCAAAGCCGCCGGGATTTGCACCCTCGGCGGTCTGCTGAGCGGGCAATACCGCGATCGTCAGGTCGGCTTCGTCGTTCACCACCGGATGAATCAAGGGCTCGCAATTCCCGGCGGAATCCTCTAGGTCGGCGTCGAGCAGCAGCAGGGTTCCTGCTTCCGGACGCTTATCACGCTGCTCGATCACACCGAGACCGTTGACCGCCGATTCGACAGCGGCCGCCTTGCCGCGGTTGCGGGTATGGGAAACGACGATCGCTCCGGCGCCGGCTGCCTGCTGCGACGTACGATCACTGCTGCCGTCATCGCAAACGATCACGATCTCGACCCCCGGAAGATCTCTTGCTGCGGTTACAGTGGCGGCAATTCGTTGCTCCTCGTCCTTTGCCGGGATGACGCACGCGACGCGGGACAGGTCGGAGCTCACCCGCCAAGGCTAGTCGGGCAACAGTGCCTCGCTTGCGGTGTTCTAGGAATCGGTAATCTCACCTCATGTCCGCGGAGGTGATGACTGCGCCGGGAGTCTGGACCGAGGTCGGCCGCTTGCGCACGGTGATGCTGCATCGTCCTGGCAACGAGCTGAAGCGGTTGACGCCACGCAACAACGACACTCTGCTCTTTGACGGGCTGCCCTGGGTCGACCGAGCGCAGCAGGAGCACGACGGCTTTGCAGAGACATTACGGAGCCGCGGAGTTGACGTGCTCTACCTGAGCACGCTGCTGATCGAGACTTTGGCCGATCCGGCCGCGCGGGCCAAGGCGCTCCAGGACGTCGTTTCCGACATCCGGTTGGGTGTCACACTTCGAAACTTCCTACTGCGCTACCTTGCTGATCTTGCGCCGGAGGAGCTTGCCGAGGTCTTAATGGCTGGCCTGCGTAATGATGAGGTGCAGGGCAGCGGGAGTCTGGTGGCCGCGCTCTATCGACCAGAAGAATTCTTGATCGATCCGCTGCCGAACCTGCTCTTCACCCGCGATTCGAGCGTGTGGATTGGGGATCGGGTGACGATCACCTCCTTGGCGATGCCGGCGCGGCGGCGCGAAACCCAACTGACCGACCTGATCTACGCGTTCCATCCGCGCTTCAGCGGAGTTCAGCGGATTCACGGGTGGCATGAGGAGTATTTGGAGGGCGGCGACGTCTTAGCGCTCGCCGATGGGGTGCTGGCGGTTGGCGTCGGGGAACGGACGCACCCCTCAGGTGCAGAGCGTTTGGCGCGTACGGTGTTCGGGCTGGGTCTTGCTCACACCGTGCTCGTGGTGCCGATCAGCCAAGATCGCGCCACGATGCACCTGGACACCATCTGCACCATGGTCGATGTCGACGCGGTGGTGATGTATCCGAATGTTGCTCATCATCTCTCCGCGATCGCCGTTCGCCCGGGCGGCGACTCTGATCTTGTGATTGAGAAACCGGCTCCTTTCTTGGACGCGGCGGCTCAGGCGATGGGCATTGATCAACTTCGGCTGATTGACACCGGGCTGGACCCGGTGACCGCTGAGCGGGAACAGTGGGATGACGGCAATAACACCCTCGCCATCGAACCAAAGGTCGCCGTGGCGTATGAGCGCAATGTGGAGACGAATGAGCGGCTGGCGGAGGCGGGCATCGAGGTAATCACCATTGCCGGATCGGAGCTTGGCTCTGGCCGGGGCGGCCCGAGGTGTATGTCCTGCCCTATATCTCGGGACCCGGTACCTATCGCACTCTGACAGGCCGCCCGCCAAATTCGCCTCCTTCATCGCTCGCGAACACGAGCAAGCTCCCTCGCACATTCAAGCCGCAGCTCCTGCAGTCGGCGAAGCGAGCGGCCCGTCATAGTGACGGTACCGCCCCGCTGAGCTTTACTCCGCCAGAATCGCGGCGACGCGGTCCGGGTAGTCGGTAGTGAAACCTGTCACTCCAAGATCACGGCAGAAGTGGACGTCATCGGGCTCATTCACCGTCCAGACGTGGACCGCGTGGCCCCTCTGCAGTGATCGGTTGACGAAGTCGGGATCTTCCTTGATCAACGCCAGGTCTGGTCCGACGACGCGTACCCCGTCCGGCAGCTTGCCGTCACGCCACTTGCCAAGATCATTTTCAATCAGCAGGGTCCGCTCCAGCCCAGGCAGCAGCCAGCCGAACCGCCTGACAGCCTTCACTGAAAAGGAGATCAGTCGGACTGGGGCACCGGGCTGATTCCACCCGAACTCGGTGAGCATCGACGCAACGCGTTCCTCCACCTCGCGGCCGCGATTGTTGGGATGCTTGGTCTCGATCGCCAAACTGACCGGCACGTGATCTTGCCGCGCATCCCGGACCATGATCATCAGTTCTCGTAACGTGACCAGCTCCCGCTGTTCAGGCTCCGGATCAGCAACCCGCCGGGAGCCGAAATCGACCTGCTTGAGCTCCGATACAGAGCGCTCGTACGCCGGCCCAGAGCTGGTCGACGTGCGATCCAGCGTCAGATCATGCAGACAGACCAGCTCGTCATCCGCGCTGAAGTGCACGTCGCACTCCAGACCGAGCGGGATCTCGGTCTGGTATGACCACTCGATCGCCGCCTCGTAGGCCGCCCGCGTCATCTCCGGATGTCGGGATGAGAAGCCGCGGTGGGCTATCAGCACCGGCGGCCCTTCGACAGCTGACACGATCACGACGGTGTCACGCCTGGGCGACGCGACGGTAACGCAGGAGTAAACCGCTGACCAACATGACGAACCCGCCCACCGCAATGGCCGCTACGGAGGAACCGAGCCAGCCCGGTGCGGCAAAGCCGATGCGCTCATCGACCCAGGTCCAAGAGTCGGCCCATCCGGGAACGGTCCCGGGGTAGACCAGCTGGTAGGCGATGAACCCGCAGGCCCAGGCGATCACCGGCGCAGCGCGGAGCCGAGAGGTCTGTGAAACGTCCCAGCGTTGCCGACTGACGAAGAAGAAGTCGACGGCTGCAACCGCGTACAGCGGCACGAACACCGAGCCGATCAAGAAGAGGAAGGACTGGTACTGCCCGAAATTCAGCAGTCCTGCCAGCAGGGTCGCCGTCACGCCGATGATCAGCGCAATGATCCGTCGATCAAGCTGCGGAATGATGTTGTGCACCGACATTGTGGTCGAATAAACGTTGGCAAAGGCCTCGTCCACCTCATCTACTAGCAAGATCGTAATAGCGATTGCGCCTGCCGGGAGGGTGACGAGAGCGGTGATCACGTCGCTGGCACCAAGGTTCAGGACCGCAAAGACGCCGAGCGCGTAGTAGGCGACTGCGGCGAGGCCATAACCGAGCGACGCACCCCAGAATGCCGCTCTATGTGTCCGCGAATGCCGGCTGTAGTCCGCGGCCAGCGGAGCGAATGAGATCACTCCGGCAATAGCAAGATCAACAGCTGGCCAAAATCCCAGCACTGATTCTTGAGGAATCGATTGCCGGGGCTGCAGCAGCACTTGCACGAACAGGAATGTCGAGGCGGCGAGCACTAGCCAGACCATGATCTTCCGCAGCAACCGTACGCTGCCCAGTGGACGGATCGCCATGATCGTGGCGGCGGCGCCAGCCAAGATCACGAATGGCCAACGCCACGCGTCGCCGACTACCGCGACTGCGGCGGTTGAGATCACAATGATCTCCATAGTCGCCCAGCCAATGTTCTGCGCGATGTTGAGCAGGGTCGGCAGCACTGAACCTCGTCGTCCCACGAGACCTCGAAGTGTGACCATGGCCGGAGCTCCGGTAGCGGCACCCATCACCGCGGAGGCACCGAGCAGGATTGCGCCGAGGCCACAGCCGACGACGATCGCCGCCAGAGCGAGCCCCACCGAGCCCGCGGCAGTCGCGATGAGAGCACCGGTCAGCGGTCCGAACAGGCTGATCCCGAGGTTGCCCCACAGCGCCAGCTGGTCGATGAAGCCGAGCGGCCGGGGCGGCTCAGTCGTCAGCGTGAGTGGCGCCTCGCTGGTTGCACCCTCGAAGGTCTCGGTGGTGCTGGTTTGAGTTGAAGTAACAGACATTGCAGGCTCCCTACGCCGGCATTACCCGGTCAGGTTCGGTCGGTCGGCGGACCCGCGTGTGGTACGCACTCCGCCCTCTCAGCCCACCAATGAGGTGTGAGCTCCCGAAAGGTTTCCTTGGCAAGCCTCACGCTAACACCGGCGCCAAAGGCGTACGATTCGGCGTCAGCCCTCGATCGGGAGCCCGCTGCTCGCCCAGGCATACAGGCCGCCGTCGAGATTGACGGCTTCGTAACCTTGGCCATTGAGGAATTGAGCCACGCGGGCGGATCGAGCACCTACTGCGCAAACGCAGACGACCCGGTCGTCGACCTCGTCGAGGCGCTGCATCAGCTCGTCCATGGGGATGTGCACTGAGCCGCCGATGCGACCGTCTGCCCATTCGTCATCGGTGCGTACATCGAGCAGCATCCAGCCCTCGGCCACCCGCGCGGCGACCTCGCCCGGTTGCACGCTCGGCACCTGATCTCCAAACATCGCGCTCACCCTAGTTCAATCTGCCGTTCCTCCGCACAACGCCATAGATGCCGGCCGAACTTGCAGATTCAGCCCTCGTTTGAGGCCTTGTGCGGAGAGACGCAACAGCCAACATCAGCGGCGGCCGACGAACGCCATGGCCTCGGCAACCAGCTCCCGGGCGGTGGCATCATCCACGGTCAGGCCGACCCACTCCTTCATGGGTTTGCCCTTGCCAGCATCGAAAGGCACCCCGTCACCAGCTGAGATCAACTCTGCGACTCGGGCTGCCGGCAGCTTGACGACCAGTCGGTCATTGGCCAGCATCGCGAAGATTGACTTGTTGATCTTGATCGCATTCGAACCGAATCCAGTGCCGCCATCTGGCACCGTCACCCCTGGCCTGCCGGCGTACTCATCGCAGAGCGCCTCGAAGAGGGCTGCCGGACTTCCACTTCCGGACATGATCTACTTCAACAGCTTCGACAGACGCCGATCGGCGAGCTTCTTGCCGCCGGTCTGGCAGGTCGGGCAGTACTGCAGCGACGAGTCGGCGAACGACACCTCAGCGATGGTGTCGCCACAAACGCCGCACTTCTCGCCCTTGCGCCCATGCACCCGCAAGCCCGACTTCTTCTCCCCCTTCAGATCCTTTGCAGCTAGCCCGTCGGCCCGCTTGATGGCATCAGCCAGCTCACCCTTGATCGCGGCGAAGAGCGTTCCAACCTCCGCTTCGGTGAGGGAGTTCGACGGCTTGAACGGGCTGAGCTTGGCGGCATGCAGGATCTCGTCGGAGTACGCGTTGCCGATGCCCGCAATAGTCCGTTGATCTTTCAAAACGCCCTTCAGCTGGGCACGTCCAGCCTTGGCCAGCAGGCCGGCCAGCACCTCTTGATCAAAGTCATCGGTCAGCGGATCGGGTCCCAAAGTTGCGACCATGGGAATAGACATCGGATCTGCCACCACATAGACAGCAAGCTTGCGCTGCGTTCCTGCCTCGGTGAGGTCAAAACCGGATCCGTCATCGAGCCGTACCCGCAAGGCGAGTGGGCCCTTGCCCGGCTTCGCGGGTGCTTCGGTAAGGGAGTCACGCCAGCGCAACCAGCCCGCTCGGGCTAGGTGGAAGACCAGATGCAGACCCTGCGCGGAAATGTCGAGGAATTTGCCCCGTCGGGTTACTGAATCGATCTCCAGGCCGTGGAGCGCGGACAGCGGTGGATCGTAGGTCTTGAGTGCGCTAAAGGCAACAAGCTCAATGCGATCGATCGCATGCCCGACACACTTCTCGGTCAGGAACCGCGTGAGCGACTCCACCTCAGGCATCTCAGGCATGGGCCCATTATGGATGCCCGCTCTAGCGCCGACCTGTTAGGAGACTGAGTTGCTTGACCAATCCGGCGCCGGCAGCTCGAGCGCCACCGAAAGCAGACGAAGGTACTCCTCTCGCGGCAGCGCCACGGCCCCTAGCGATTCCAGATGAGGCGTCAGCCATTGCACATCCAGCAGCCGACCCTCGGCCCCGGCGCGCCGGAGCAGATTGACCAGCGCTACTAGCGCGACCTTCGACGCATCTCGCCCGATACCAGGCCGATAGAACATGGACTCGCCCGCAAACAAGCCGGCAATGCTCACGCCGTACAGGCCGCCAGCCAGCTCACCGTCCGGCGTCCAGGTTTCAACCGTGTGCACGACGCCGCGCTTGTAGAGCCGCCGATAGACCCGGCGGATGTCACGGTTGATCCAACCGCTGGGCCGACGGCGGTCCGCGCAGCCGTCCAGCACGTCATCGAACGCGGTGTCGATCCGGATCTCGTAACGGCGCAAGGATTTGCGCAAAGAGCGACTCACCCGCAGCCCGTCGAGCGGCAAGATCGCACGCTCCAACGGTGAGTACCAGCCCATCAATCCTGGCTGCGCCGGCATCGGAAAAGCGCCGCTTTCGTACGCCGCGAGGGCGAGGTCTTCATTGAAGACGCGCGAGACACCGATGAGGTCGTCCTGCCGCCACAGCTCCGGCGATCCGAATGGGGAGCCCACGTCGGCATACTCCCACCAGAGCCAAGCACTTCATTCATGGCTTGGTCAGGGTTCACCCTCACGTGCAAGCCGTAGGCTGCGGTCAACACCCACGTACGCTTGTGATCGAACGCTGTCCCTCGGGCAGCTGATCGCTTCGGGAGCCAACCTCCCGAAGCAAAGTGTTTGGAGGTCTGATGGCGTCAGCGCAAGAGGTGCGCCGCAGGATCGCCACGGTGATGATTCCTGTGGCCAATCTGGTTACGGCGCAGGGAGCGGGCGGCGCGTTACGCCAGGTCATCGAGATCGCTATCGATGGCTATGGCCGTATGCCGAGTGCCAAAACCGCCGCGGCCCGCCACCTCCAGCGGCACGGTGGCGTGGTTGATGAAGCCATTACCTCGATCATCGATCACCACATTCGTCTCGCCTCCGCACAAGGCTTTGTGACCAACATCGGCGGGCTGGCCGCGCTGCCGGTGGCTATACCTGCCAATATCACCGGTGTCGCCATAGTGCAGGTTCGGATGGTTGCCGCGATTGCGCACCTGCGGGGCTATGACCTGGATGACAACCGGGTCCGCACCGCACTAGTGATGTGTTTGATGGGTGGCGAGCAGGTGGCCAAGCACATTGTGGATGGAACGCTGCCGACCTCTCCTATGGCGGTGGCTACTGCCCCGGTATTCGATCCCGATCTTGATAGAAAGGTCGCCGACGAGGTGGTCACCGACCTCGCTGCCCGGATTGCCGGGAAGAATGTCGCTTTGGCGATCGTCAAGCGGGTTCCTCTGATGGGTGGTGGGGTCAGTGCAGTCATGGATGGCATCGCGACCTACCAGATCGGCCGTTACGCGACTGGTGAGCTGATGCGCCGTCGCGCGCTGCTGCTTCATTGAGATCTAGGTCCTTCGTGGGACGCGGCGCACGTGATCCCTGGAGGCGGCCGGCCGATACCTATCCTGCTCGGGCGGTTCCGCAGCGGGTGCTGGCCTGGGCTCAAGATCACCTTTCCTCCGAGATCGTTGCGATCAAGCCAGTCGGCGGCGGTCGTACCGACACCATCTCAGCGATCCATCTCCGTGATGGCGAACCGATCATCTTGCGTCATGTTTCCGTCGAGCGCTGGGGTGAGATCGGCCGCCAGCACGTGGTGTGTGAGGCCCTGGGCTGCCGGCTGATGGAGGGTTCCAGCCTTCCGGTGCCGCGACTCATTGCCTCCGACCCGGATGGCAGCCAGGCCGGGGACTATGCGAATCTCACTACCTGGCTCCCCGGCCGCGTTCGGCTTGGACCATTGAGTCTTGACGCGATCGATGAGCTCGCGAAGATCGCTGTGATCATCCACGGCACTCCTGTTGATGATGATCTTCGGCCGCGAGCGTACGAGTTCTGGGCCCCAGATGATCTTGCGGTGCCGAGTTGGACCTCGCGACCCGAACTCTGGCGACGCGCGATCGACATCTTCAATCAAGGCGCGCCGCCGACCCGGCATGGGTTGGTACATCGCGACTTCCATCCCGGCAACATCTTGTGGCAAGGTGATCGAATCACCGGAGTGATCGACTGGGCCGAGACCTCCTGGGGACCTCCCGACTTGGATGTCATGCACTCACGAGCGAACTTCGCGATGCTCCATGACTTTGCCAGCGCAGACGCCTTCTCTTACTGCTATCGCTGGCACGGCGGCGTCCTCGATGATGATCACGATGCGGAAGTCTTCTGGGCAGTCAGTGACATCCTGGGCTTCCTGCCCGATCCGACTGAGATCATTACCGCCCTGATCCATCACAGGACCGATCTTCCCGACCATGTCGTACGCGAGCGCCTCGAGCACCTGCTCATGATCACGCTCGGCGACGTTCGCCACTGACGCACGCCTCCTTTGCACCCGATCCCCACGCATCGGCCGCCGAAACCTACGTGCACGCAGCTTTCGTACGGTCTGCGCAGGTTGCAACCTGTGCAGACCGTCAGAAACCTGTGCAGACCTCGGCCCCCCGGAGGGCCGCCACACGTGCTGTAAAGCCTTACGTCGAACCGGGATGTGACACAGAGCTCGGCAGATCTGGCTGACCACCTTGCCAAGGCAGGTTAGGGTGCCTTAAGTTAGGCGAGCCTCACCTATATCGACATTGGTGAGAAGGGGACCGAGAACTGCGGGAATCGAGGAGAGATGTTAGCCAACTTCCTGATTGGCTTACGTGAAGGCCTGGAGGCCGCGTTAATCGTCAGCATCCTCATTGCCTACTTAGTAAAGTCCGGCCGCCGCCATCTGCTGCCGCAGATCTGGCTTGGCGTGGCTATCGCCATCGCCATCTCACTCGGATTCGGCGCCGCTCTGACGTTCGGACCGAAGGGGCTTACCTTCGAGGCCCAGGAACTCATCGGCGGTTTGCTCTCGATAGTGGCGGTTGGCTTCGTCACCTGGATGATCTTCTGGATGGCGAAGGCTGCACGGTCGCTATCTGGCGAACTACGGTCCCAGATCGACAAGGCCGCTGACGCCAGCCGGTGGTCTTTGGTCATTGTCGCCTTGCTCGCTGTCGGCCGCGAGGGCCTGGAAACGGCATTGTTCCTCTGGGCCGCAACTCAGGCTACGGCCCAGGGCACCGGCACGACCGCCGGGCCACTGCTTGGTGCGGCTCTCGGACTGCTGGTCGCGGTGGTGCTGGGCTACTTGATTTACCGGGGCGCCCTGAAGATCAACTTGAGTCGCTTCTTCACTTGGACCGGCGCCTTCCTGATCATCATCGCGGCCGGCGTGCTGGCGTACGGCGTGCATGACCTGCAGGAAGCTCGATTCCTCCCCGGCTTGAACAACCTCGCCTTTGACGTGTCCGGAGCAATCCCACCAACCTCGTGGTACGGGACGCTGCTGAAGGGCGTGTTCAACTTCTCGCCCGCAACTACCGTTCTCGAGGCGGCCGCCTGGCTCCTCTACTTCATCCCAACGATGACGATCTTCCTCTACCAGAAGCGACAGCGTACGCACGCTTCCTCACGTCCAGCTCCTGAGCCAGTTGGGGCATCCGGAAGGAAATGATCATGACCCGCTCCAGCCGTCCGGCTGGCGAAGTTGCCATGCCCGTCCGCACCCTCATTCTGGTCTCGACCTGCGCCGTCTTCGGCCTGCCAGTGTTGGCAGGATGCACCGACAACACCACGGCCACCGATAATTCAGGAGCTTCGGCAAGCGGCGATCCTCGTATATTGACGGTGCAGGCGACCGACTCCGAATGCAAACTTTCCGCGACCAGTGCTCCCTCAGGCAATCTCACCTTTGCGGTGACCAACGGCGGCTCAAAGGTGACGGAGTTCTACGTGTACGGCGAGGACGGCAAGCGCATCGTCGGCGAGGTCGAGAACATCGGGCCCGGGATTACTCGGGAGTTAGTCCTCAAGGCTGAGCCCGGGAACTACATCACCGCATGCAAGCCTGGCATGTCCGGCGATGGCATCCGCGCACCTTTCTCGGTCTCAGATTCCGGTGAGGGGCAACAGGGGTACTCGGCAAACAGCGCCGAGCTGGTTAAGCAAGCGAACGAGAATTACCGCGAATACGTCGAAGATCAGACCCAGCAGCTGGTCTCGATGACCGCAAAGTTCGTCGCTGCATACAAGGCAGGCAAGGACGACCATGCACGTGCCCTCTATCCAGTTGCTCGCATGCATTGGGAGCGGATCGAGACAGTCGCAGAGTCGTTCGGTGATCTTGATCCCAAACTGGATCTTCGGGAGGCCGATCTCGAGCCCGGTCAGAAGTGGACCGGCTGGCATCGGCTGGAAAAAGATCTCTGGCCGGCCCGCGCCAAGAACTACAAGCCGCTGAGCAAGGCCGAACGTGCGGCATACTCCGCTGATCTTGTGAAGAACACGGCCATTCTCCACCACAGAGTTCCCAAGCTCGACTTCAGCGCCGATGAGATCGCCAACGGGTCGCGTGGTCTGCTTGACGAGGTCGCAACCGGCAAGATCACCGGCGAGGAGGAGTACTGGTCGCGTACCGATCTGTGGGACTTCCAAGCCAATATCGAGGGTGCGTCGGTTGCTTTCGAGGGACTCCGTCCGTTGCTTAGGCAGCGCGATCCTGATCTTGAGGGCCAGATCGCTGCCAAATTCGCGACAGTGCAGAGTCTGCTCGACGTGCAGCGTGAGGGTGATGGGTTCAAGACCTACGACAAGCTGACTCAGGCGGAGGTCAAGCAGCTGTCTGACGCGGTCAATGCGCTGTCGGAGCCGCTGTCCAAGCTGGCCGCTGCCGTCGTCTGAGTTCGGGACCTAACGAGTGACATCGACTCAGCACCTTCGGGAACAGCCCACAGAGACTGAAGCCGCACCACGGCCGCCAGCGCCTGATAAAGAGCGGCCGGCGGTTTCCCGGCGCGGGCTACTCGGCGCGGCCGGAGCCGGTTTAGCCGGACTGGCCGCAGGTGCTGCCGGCGGATTTGCGCTCCACAAGGAGACCACTCCGACAGCTCAGGGGCCAGGCACGCGTACCTATCCCTTCTACGGCAAGCAGCAGGCGGGCATCCTCACGCCGGTCCAAGATCGACTGCACTTCGCCGCCTTTGACGTGATCACCGATTCTCCGGAGGAGTTGGTGCAGCTCCTCAAAGACTGGACCGCCGCCGCCGCACGCTTGACACAGGGCCTCGGCGCCGGCGAAGTTGGGCCTACCTCGGGTCCGTACGGGTCACCGCCGGACGACACCGGAGAGGCCATCGGCCTTCCCCCAGCAGGTCTTACCATCACCTTCGGGTTTGGTCCGACGCTGTTCCGCAAGGAGGGAAAGGATCGCTTCGGACTCGCTGACCGGCAGCCCGGTGCGCTGCAGCGACTGCCTCACTTCCCGGCCGAGAAGCTCGACCCGCAAAGATCCGATGGCGACCTCTGCATTCAGGCCTGTGCTGACGACCCGCAGGTTGCCGTGCATGCCGTACGCAACCTCGCCCGCATAGCATTCGGCCGCGCCGCGATCAAATGGTCACAGCTGGGCTTTGGGCGGACCTCATCGACGTCGACCAGCCAGGCAACGCTGCGGAACCTGATGGGCTTCAAAGACGGCACCATGAACCTCAAGGCCGAGGAGCCCGCCGCTATTGATCAACATGTCTGGGTGCCAGCCGATGCTGACAATAGCGGGCGGTGGCTGGCAGGCGGCTCGTATCTGGTGGTTCGCCGGATCAACATGACTATCGAAACCTGGGACCGGCAGCCGCTGAGCGAGCAGGAGCGGGTCATTGGCCGGACCAAGGCAGAGGGCGCGCCGCTGTCGGGCGGTGCGGAGTTCAGCCAGCCGGACTTCAGCCTCAAGGGCAGTGACGCGGAACCGCTCGTGGCGACCGACGCGCACGTACGTCTGGTGCACCCGAGCAACAACGGGGGGGCGAAAATGCTCCGCCGGGGCTACAACTTCGTGGACGGGACTGACGGCCTGGGCCGCATGGACGCCGGGCTGTTCTTCCTTGCCTACGTCCGCGACCCGCGTACCCACTTCATTCCGATCCAGATGAAGCTCGGCCTGGGTGACGGGCTGAGCGAGTATCTCCAGCACACCGGCTCGGCCCTCTTCGCAATCCCGCCTGGCATTGCCGAAGGCGAGTACGTCGGCCAGAGCCTCTTCGCCTAGGCTCTGCCGACTCCGCCGACTCCGCCGACTCCGCCGACTCTATGATGGAACCTACGTGCACGTAGGTTCCGGACGGTCTGCACAGTTTGCAACCTGTGCAGACCGTCAGGAACCTGTGCAGACCTCGGACTCAGTCGGCGAGGATCCTCGACTTGGGCACCACAGTGGGGATTGGTCGCTTGCGCTGGATTCCGCGACCCTGCCGAATCCCACGGATGCCCTTACTCAGCCACGGCGCCACATAGTGCCTAGCCCAAACGAGGTCGTCCCTTAGCTTCTCGCGACCCTTTGGCCATGCCGCCTCGCCTTCCGGCAGCTCGGCCCAACCCTCGTCGAAGCCGTCAATGCCCAGCCGCCAGGCTAGCGCGGCCGCGACCGTCTGGTGACCGAGTTCATTGCCGTGCAGATGATCCTCAAACCACAAGCGCGGGTCGTTGGCCACCGGATACTGCTCAAAGTCCATGACCAAGACCCCGCGCCGCTCCGCCTCGGTTCTGATGATGCTGTTCAGCTTGGCGGCGCGATCCCGCCAATACCGGCCGAGTGGGTTGATCGCTGTGGGATCCGGCACCGTGAAGGTCAGCACCGTGGCGCCCTGGCTGCGCGCCTGGCCAAAGACGATCACGAAATCAGCCCGGATCGAGTCAAAGTCACACGGGCCTTTAATGAGGTCATTGACACCGCCAAACACAGTCAGCAGATCAGGCTGCATGGCGAGTGCGTCCTCGAGCTGACCGACCCGTATTTCTTTCATCCGCTTGCCCCGAATAGCGAGGTTCGCGTACTCCAACGGCTCATCTTGAGCATCGGCGATGTGCTGCGCCAACCGATCTGCCCAGCCGCGGTAACCACCCTGCCCGTCAGGGTCTTCTAGGCCTTCGGTACTCGAATCGCCGATCGCCACATAACGACGAAAGGTTGCCATAAACCGATTCTTGCGCCATCAGGCAAGATCATCTAGCAGGACGGGCATAGGTCAGACCGCTGCCTGCGAATTATCATCAAGGAATGCGCTACGAGTGTCGGTAAATCGCGCGCCGCCGTGCTGAGGAGGAGTGAGCGGAGGCGCTTTTCTCCGCGAACGACGACGAAGTAGGCGGATTCCACGTGCGATTGCACGAGCAGCGCTCAAAA
>DATLQC010000153.1:0-7390 GCA_035535395.1 Propionibacteriaceae bacterium
CGCTGCCATCCTTCTGGTGTCCCTGGCGTCGCGGTTCGCACGCTCTTTCGAGTTGCGAGTCACCGAGGTCACCTTCGACAAAACCGCGCAGCTCTTCCTCCGGGACGTGGCGCGGCGGTCAATCCGGCTCGTCGCTAATGAGCCGGACGGCCGTGACCGGGCCGAGTACAGCGACAAGCTGCGGCAGGTCAGCCACGACAACGACCTAACCGATCCCAACGACGTGATCTTCGTGGAGGTGACGCTTACGGATCCATCGGAGTTCGCCAGCCGGCTCGACGTCTGTGGCGAAGTCCAACACAGCCGCTACCGAGTTCTCACCTTTAGCAGCTCAACGGTTCCAAATGCGCTGGCCGCCTTACTGCTCGCGGTGCGAGACCAAACTCAGCGTCTGCCGCACATCTACTTCGAATGGTCTGAAGGCAATCCTGCGGCGAACCTCGTTCGCTTCCTGTTCCTCGGTGTCGGAGAAGTCGCGCCGGTGACCCGGGAGATCATCCGCCGAGCCGAACCCGACCGGGAGCGCCGCCCGCACGTTCACGTTGGATGAAGCCCCGCGGCGTCGCCGCCTTGAGGTCAGGTGTCGGGTGACTGTAGGCGAGCCCGCTTCGGCCACCCATCAAGGACCAGCGTCATTCCGGCGCCGAGCAGCCAGACATCCTTCGCTAGGCCGAGGCCCTCTTGTGAGGGTCTGATGCTGCCCTCTTGCCGCATGCCTGGCGTCTTCAGATACAGCTGAACCAGCCCAGCACCGAAGCCGACCATGGCTGCTCCGACCAAAGCCGAGGGCACGAACGGGATCAACAGGGCCGCACCAAGTGCAATCTCACCGGTCGACAAGATCTTTGCGAACTGCTCCGGCGGGATCTTCTTGAGTGCGGGGATCGCGTTGGATGCCATGCCATGTACGCCTTCGGCGGCTTCGCCCTCGAGATTCGTCTTCGACAGGCCGGAGTTCAAGATGTATGCGCCGGTGGCAACGCGCAGAGGTAGATGAGCCAGCTTCATTCAGCACTCCTTCTGGTGGGCACGGTCCGGTCGGCGATAATCCGGCGGATCTCCGGAATGACAGCAGGGTAGATCTGATGACCACCCGGATGCGGCAGTTCTACCACCTCAGCACCACGCTCCCGCAACTGGCCGACCAGCTGTTGAGTCACTCCGGCTGCGATCATCGGGTCCCGATCACCATTGGAGACGATCACCAAGGTCCCACCAAGATCAGCGGATGGAACTTCGGCGTACGGAACCATAGCGGCTAGCAACACCGCGCCTGCCAACAGATCCGGCCGCGCCAGCAGCATCGCGGAGGCAATGTTGGCTCCGTTGGAGAATCCCACAGCGACCAGCGATCCCTGCTCGATCCCGTACGCCGCACTGGCTTTCACCACAAATTCAGCAAGATCATCCGCCCGGCGCCGCAGGTCCTCCTCGTCGAAGACTCCCTCACGTATCCGACGGAAGAACCGCGGCATGCCGTTCTCCAAGACCGTCCCGCGTACCGAAAGCACCGCAGCACCAGGCGAAAGATGATCACGTAGCGGCAGCAGGTCGTGTTCGTTCCCACCAGTGCCGTGCAACAACAGCAGTGGAGGTCCGGCCGCGTCACCGTCTGAGGCATTGTCGACGGGCAGGAAGACATGAGGCCGTTCCAGCCCAGTCTCTGCTGAGTTCACGGGATGTCCATGTCGAGCTTGAGCGGCGGCAGCGCGGCCGCGATCTGTTCGCGGCTGGGCTCCAGCCATGGCGGCAGCTTGAGGCTGCGACCAAGTTCGAGCAGCGGCTCGTCGACCGCGAAACCCGGCGCATCAGTCGCGATCTCGAACAACACGCCTCCCGGCTCTCGGAAGTAAATGGACTTGAAGTATTGCCGATCAATAATGTCGGTCACCGAGACGCCGCGGGCTCTAAGCTCCTGCTGCCACAGGGACTGCGTTGCCAGGTCTGGCGCGCGGAACGCGACGTGATGGACCGTGCCGCCGGCCTGCCAGCCACGGTCACGAACACCTGCAAACACATCGACCAGTGCACCGGAGCTGCCGCCCGCCATCCCGAACCGCGACCGGTCCCCCTCCTCACCAGCCAGCTTCATACCAAGCAACTCTGTCAACATCGTGGCCGACGGATCGAGTTGCCGCTCCGACAACGTGATCGCGTGCAGGCCACGGACCGCATGCTCGGCCGGAATGTCGGCAACCCCATCCCAACCGGAGCGATGATCACCCTCCGATGCCACAAGATCGATTACCATGCCGTCGGGATCACGAAAGGTAAGGACCTCTTCTTCGTCGCGGCTCCGTGGTGGATCAAAGTCAACGCCCAGCTTCTTGAACCGCTCCTGCCACCAGCCAATTGCCGAGCCGGGCACGCTGAAGGCCGTGGTCGTCGTCATTCCCGCACCCTGGCGGCCCTGCGGCACGTCCGGCCAAGGAAAGAAGGTGAGCAGACTTGACGGGCTGCCCTTTTCATCTCCGTAGTACAGGTGGTAGGTGTCGGGTGCGTCGAAGTTGACCGTCTGCTTGACCAGACGCAGGCCGAGCGCTTTGGTGTAGAAGTCCACATTGGACTGCGGGTCGGTGGCTATGGCGGTCACATGGTGTAACCCGTGCGGGCTGACCTGCGTCATGATCATCAATTCCTTTCCGGCGGCGGCCTCTTACCTAGATACGCCTGCAACAACAAGTAACTGACATCTTCCTCGGTGAAGTCCCGTGGATTGGAGACCGGGGTTGCGGCAACGATCTTGGCGACCGCCTCGATGGCGTCAAATGCCAAGCCCAGATCCGACAGCGAGGTCGGCGCATGGAGTTGGGTGGCAAGGTCAAATAGTGCGGGTGCAACGGCTTCTGGCTCGCGTACGCCCAAGGCGTGCGTGGCCCGACTGAAGGCACCCGAGGCGGCCGGTGCATTGAATGCGGCAACCTGCGGCAGCAGTGCGCTATGGGTGCCGGCGTGCGGCAGCTGATATCTGCCGCCGAGTACATGGGCGAGCTTGTGATGCAGGCCCATCGTGGTGCCGCCGAGTGCCCAGCTGGCGAGCCAGGCACCTCGCAACGTGATCGTTCTGGCCTCGAGGTCATCAGGATGGCTAACCGCACGCGGTAGACCGTGCGCCAACGCGCCGATGGCTTCCTCTGCGATCTCCAATGACTGCGCCGTGCTGTCCGGCGCATACAGCGATTCGACAGCGTGCGCCAGAGCGTTCATGCCGCTGGCGGCGCTCAGCTCGCGCGGCATTGTGAGGGTGAGCACCGGATCGTAGACGACGATGCGCGGCAGGACCTGCGGGTCGCGACCAGTGATCTTTTCACCTTGATCAGATTGACCCCAGATCGGAGTCATCTCGCTCCCGGCGTACGTGGTGGGCACGGCCAGGATGGGCAACCCCGTGTCTCGGGCGACGGCTTTGGCCAGTCCGGTTGCCGAGCCGCCGCCGATTGAGACCAGCACGCCAGCCCTGGCGTCTCGCGCCGCCTCGATGGCCCGAGCGGCGGTCTCGACGGGCACATGCTGCACCACATCAGAGATCCGCAAAGCAAGATCATCACCGAGCTGCTCGCTGATGATCTCCGCGGCCCCAACCTCATGGCGACCGGAGATGATCATGGTCCGTGCGCCGAGGGTACGAGCTTCAGATGCTACTTCGGCAAGGCTTCCAGGCCCGAACACGACCCGTACGGCCCGATCCGCTGTGACGGGGGCCGAGAAGGTGAAGGGCTGTCCATCCGCTCCCGGCAGCGTCACGCATCCTCCGCTCTCCGCCAGCAGCGTAACTGGAAGCTTGGATCGTGGACCAGCGCGAGTCCTCGCCTCGACCGTCGGAGCGTACGCGCAGCTAGAGTCGCTCCGTGGCCACGATCTCGGCACGGCAGCTTGCCGATCTCGTCCCGTGCTCCCTCGACGACGTTCGCCGGCTCCAAGGGCTCGGGCTGCTCGTGTCGGAGGACGGGAGATACGAGTCGGCGGCGGTTCATCTGGTGCGACTCATGGATGCGTTTGAGGAGGCGGGCGTCTCACTCGAGAACGTGGCCCGCGGGGTCGCCGCCGGTGAGCTGTCGTTCCCGCTCGGGTTGTTCATGCCCGAGCTGGCGGCGCGATCCACGACCTTTGAGAAGCTGGGTGAGGAGCTCGGGCGATCGCCGGAACTCCTCAGGCGTCTCAGCTTCGAGGTCGGATTGCCGCCGTCCGACGATGACAGGGTTCGCGATGAGGACGCCGAGATCCTGAAGTTGATCATGACCCGACTCGACCTTGCATCCGACGAGGAGCTCTCGCGTTTCGCACGCCTCTACGGCGGCACTGTGCAGCGGCTGGTCAGCTCGGGACTGCAGTTCTTCGACCAAGCCGTGCGGCAACGTGTGGCGGCGTTCGACGACCTCTCTAACAAGGAGAAGGACGCGCTCGTGTACCGGAAGGCCGGTGGCTTCACCGAGCTGGTCGCCTCGATCGTCCCGTGGCTGCAGCAGCGGCATCGCGAACACTCGGTCCTCGGGTACGTCGTCTCGGTCACCGAGGGGTTCATGGAGCAGCGCGGTATCACGCCGCCGCAACCGAAACAGCCGCCAGCGATCGCGTTCCTTGATTTGATTGGCTATACGGCCGTCACCGAGGAACATGGCGACCAGGCTGCGGCCGAGCTCGCCGCCGGTCTCGCCGGCGTCGTCAACCAGGCCGCGCAGGCGCACGACGGACGAGCGATCAAGTGGCTCGGGGACGGCGTGATGTTCTACTTCACCGATCCAGGGCGCGCGATTCTGGGGGCCCTTGACCTGGTCGAGCAGACCGAGCAGGCCATCGGCATGCCGGCGCGGATGGGAGTCAACGCGGGCACAGTGATCGCGCAGGAGGGCGATTACTTCGGTCGCACGGTCAACATCGCGGCACGGATCGCCGACTACGCGCAACCGCACGAAGTGTTGGTCAGCGAGGATGCCCGCCAGGTTGCAACTGCGGACGGCGTCGAGTTCCAGCTGATCGGCGACGTACCGCTCAAGGGCGTGTCGCACTCGGTGCGCCTGCATCGCGTGCTGCGGCAGTAAGACTCGTCGAAGCTTGCGCTGCCAACACCTCCTCACAGGTGCGCGGCCCACCGCACGTTCCGGGGCTAGGTTGGCGCCAGTATGGAAGGCGCGGTTGGCGGGAGCCCATACCGTATCCACGGCTGTGCTGCGAAACGTCCCCCAGCAACCATGGGTCGTACGGCCGAACTGGCGTTCGCGCCCGCTCGGAGACTCGTTCTCCGCACAAAGCCAGGTATGAAGGCAATTTCTCAAGATCAGGCTTCAATGTGACGCCGTGTGCGGAGAAACGCGCCTCGACACACAGCCGGGCCGGTCTCGGAGGAGTCATGCGACGACGACGGAGGCTCCTCCGCTCGCAGCGGTATCCGAGTCCCTACTCCAGCCACTCCCTGACGAACCTGACATTGGCGTGGATATGGACGCCTTCATAACCATCAGGACCGGTGGAGAACTTGTGCGGCGTGTCAGCGGGTACCACCAAAACCTGTCCGGCATGTCCCCGAACCTGTTCAGAACCCACCGTAAAGGTGGCCCAACCGCGCCGGATGATGAACGTTTCGGCGTACGGGTGCTTGTGCAGCCGTGGCCCGACGCCAGCCTTGGTCGTTGACTCCAAGATGATCGAGATATTGGCGCCGCCCGGCAGCTCTTCGTAGTTCTCGGTCCAGTCCTCGCCGTCCTCGCGGCCATCGGAGCGATCAATCGCGAATGCATCCATCGGCCGACCATAGCCGGGCAACCGATGCCACCGGCAAGCCGTACCGGTTGTTGACGAGTTTCCCCGAATACGGACTCGGGTATCCATAGCCCGACAATCGGTATACCGCAGTCACCGGCGTACCTGCTTTCGACCATCACGAATCGCAGTCCTATGACTAAGCACCGCTTCATCCGGAGCTCGCCGTCGGTTGTGCTGCAAACGGCCTACCTCGGACACAAGCCTCTTGACGGCCGGGCATTTGACGCGCTTCAACACTGGCGGCGGATGGCCGAATCCGAGCGTGGCAATGCCGTGCACTGGTATCACCACGTACGCGGGATCGGTGACGTGGGATGTTGTCTCGCGGTTGATCAGGGAGCTCAAGGCGCAGTTGCGCATTTCACTGCCACCGCGCCACCTCGCAAGCGAGTGCTGCCGAACCCGGTCGTGCGAATCGCCTTGTCATCCTGGTCTTATCTCAAGCTGGCCGGCTTAGCGAGGATGGCGGAAGCGCAACATGTTGATCTTGTCGACGATTCTTAGATCTAGAGTCTGAGGGCCGACAGCATCTCCGGTCACACACATATCGTGGCCAGTTTTGGGCGCCAAATCCTGGGGTAGGTGCATCGAAAGGGTCCGCAGCAACTGCCTCAGATGAGGAACGGAGAGAGCTATGACCGCCAATCCTGAATTTGGCAATGTCACCGGAACCAAAGACAAGGACTACGACATCATCTGGTTCACCGAAACCTGTCTGAGCAATGTGCTGCGGCTGGAAACCTACATCGAAGACGCCGCGCTTGCCGGAGACGACGAACTCGCTGAGTTCTTCCGCCGGGCCCAGCACGAAAGTCGCAAGGGTGCCGAGGAGGGAAAGAAGTTGCTGGCCAAGCGCCTGAAAGAAGCTGGGGCGTAATCCAACTTCACGCCCGCTGAACAACGAAAGGAGGCCTCGATGGCCGTCACGAGCTTCCAAGACTTCGAGCTGGCCGATGCCGACCGTGAGTGGGACGGTGACGCGGCCGACAAGCGGGTCCGCAAGTGGGCCGATGCGGAAGACGAGCCGAATCAGAAGTATCGCGACGCGCACGTTTGGTACGACGCCGATAACAAGGACAACTTCACCGCGTACAAGCTGCTGATTTGCGATGTCGTCAAAGGCAAGCCGGTCGCCGTGCCGCGCGCGGTGATGGCCGCCGGCGGCATCATGCAGGGTGCTCGCGGCGGCGTCGACATACCGAAGTCAGACGTCGATCGAGTGAAGAGCCACCTCGCGAAGTACTACCGCAAGATGGATCGCACGCCGCCCTGGGAAGACTGACGACGTGCTCTAGGTCGAGCTCTGCACAGGTTGCTGACGGTCTGCATACGTTGCAACCTGTGCAGACCGCATGCAAGCTACGTACACGTAGGTTGCAACCAGGAGGCCTGCTCCCGCCCGAGAGGAGAAGGCAGTGACTCGATCGAACCCAGTCGCCTGCACCACGGAGCAGTCCCAGCTCGGCGAGGGCACTCGGTGGGACGACCGGTATCACGAGCTGCTCCACGTCGACATACTCGCTGGGCGAATCTACCGCGACAAGATCAACGACGACGGTGCTCTATCACCGGTTCGCACCTTCGAGGTCCCGGGCACCGTTGGGGCCGTTGCCCCAGTTGAAAACGATGA
>DATLQC010000154.1:0-8666 GCA_035535395.1 Propionibacteriaceae bacterium
CGAGAATCCAGCGGCGGAAGCGGCGCCGTACAGCGGCCAGATACGGCAGGTTAGGTTGGCGGTCAGGGCCGCTGAAGGCTGCCAGCAGGTGCGGGTTGGCACCGACGAAGCGATACCAGACGTCGAGGATGTCCTCGACACGTGGAGCCAGCAGGTCACCGGACCGGCGCAGCGCGGCCCGGTCAGCCTCGCCGAGCAGCAGGGTGGCCTGCAGTAGCTGCAGCTCGTCCATGCTGACGGGCGATCGGGGAACGACGTCGGTTCCGTACGTGTAGCCGGGGATGTCTGTCTTGATCATGGGGTGCTCCTCGGATCGGCTGCGGTTGGGGCTCGGAAGACGTGCCAGTTATGAGCTGCCTGGTCGGCTGGGGCGGTCTGGTGGTCGGGGCAGTCCAGGCGCAACTCGGCGTCGCCAAAGGGGGCGTCGACGAAGGCACAGTGATGCGGGCGTATCGGATCCTCATAGCGAAAAGGCTGGAAGAAGCGACAGGACACGCACATATGGGCCACCGGAATGCGGCCTTTTTCCTGAAGTGTGCGGATCATCGCGACCAGAGCACGCAGGAAGGTCGCCTGTTCGGCGGCCGAAAGCTCGTCGACCGCCTCCAGCAGAAAGTCTGGCCAAGCGGCGGCAGCCGCCGCCTCGCGGCTCCCCGCCGGCGTGAGCACAACAGCAACCCCACGGCCGTCGCCCGCGGTCGGTTCCTTGGCCACCAGACCCTTGCGCTGCAGCGCGGTCACGCTGTCGGACGTGGTGGCAGCGGTGACGCCGAGCTGTTCGGCCAAGACACCCAGGCGCAGACCGCCGGGATTCGCCCGCAGCAACGCGAGCACTTGGCCCTGAGTCGGCGTCAGACCGCGGCCACCGGCTTCGACCCACGCCTGTTGCTTGAGGGCGATGCCGATCTTGGCCAGCCCTGTCGTCACCCGCTTGTCGAGCGGCTCATCGAGCGGCAGGGGATCGTCCGCAGGCATAGGTAAAGCTTATTAGGACTCCTAACCATCTTGCAATGCTGCGACCTGCTAAACCTGTAGAGCTCGTCTACTACCGGTCGGCCACAGCAAGATCGGCCACGGTACGCGGACCAGGCGGTATCACCTGGCTCTGCCCCGCCGAGTGCTCAGCCGTCCGCCGGCGGGATGTTGTGGTTGAGCCGGAAGAGGTTGTCCGGGTCGTAGCGGCGCTTCAGCTCGCGGAGCCGGTCCCAGGTCGGGCCTGAGTAGGCAGCCCGGACCGTCCCCTCGTCCTCCTCGCCGAGGAACCCGACGTAGCCGCCCGCTTCATCTTTGCCGAGTGAATCGGCCACGCCAGCGACCCATGCGTCGTGGGTGTCTTTCTCGCCCGGATCCATGTACATCGCCGCGATGTTCACGAACAGCCCGCTGTCGCGGTGGGTGAATGCGGTGGCGTCGTTTGGGATCCGCGCCAGCGCCCCGCCGAGCACCCGCAGCTGTACGGCCTTCATCATCGCCGTCGACTGGTCCAGCTGCTCGAGGATCGTCGCCGCGGCCGCCGGGTCGAGGGCATCGGCGAATAAGTTGGTCCCGGCCCCGTAGCGGGCCGGCGGTCCCTCACCTTCGTATATCTCCGGGTAGCGGATCGGCCGCACCATGTCGGCGTACGGATCGCCGAGCGCCCGGAACGGCGCCAGTGCGCCGTCAGCCTGATCGATCGGGCCAACGTAGGCCACCATCCCCATTAGCAGGGGCTTGCCATGCGCCTCCTCGGGAATGAACGGCATCGGCGGCGCCAGCATCACGTTGGCGATTGTCGAGAGCTCCTCAGGCGCGGCCGCGGCCGCCTCGATGAAGCCGGTGATCACCTCCGGAGTGGCCGGCAGCATCAGCATCCCACCGACGATCTCCGAGATCTCATGCAACCGCAGCTGGAGGCGGGTGGCGACGCCAAAGTTGCCACCGCCTCCGCGGATCGCCCAGAAGAGGTCGGGCTCGCTCTCCTTGCTCGTCTGCACAATTTCGCCGTCGGCGGTGACCACCTCGGCCGCGAGCAGGTCATCGATCGTCAGCCCGTACTTCCGGACCAGGAAGCCGATTCCGCCCGCGAGGGTGATCCCGCCGATCCCGACAGAGCCGGTGTCGCCCAGGCCCGTGGCACGCCCCCGCTCGCCGACGGCGTTGGTGTACTCACCCGCCGTCATCCCGGTCTCAACCCAGGCGGTTTTCCCGCCGGCATCGATCTCGACGGCGCGCATGCCAGAGAGGTCGATCACGATCCCGCCTTCGCTGGTGCCGTAGCCCGCCCGGCTGTGGCCGCCGCTGCGAACGGCCAGCTCGAGGCCGCTCTCGCGGGCGAGCGTGACGACGCGAGCGACGTCATCCGCGCCGGCGACCCTCGCCACAGCGGCTGGTCGGCGATCGACGCCCCTGAAGAAGACCTGGCGCGCCTCGTCGTATGCGGCATCGTCTGGGCCGATCACCTCGCCATTTAGGTCGGAGCGGAGATCGGTGATCGAGATGTACTGCGACTGCTGCGGCGTTGATGACACGGCTACTCCTTTGTTTGTGTAAGGACGCACTCCAAGAAGGACGACCTTCGGCCTGGAAACTCATCGGTCGGGTGGCATGAATGACACTTCAACCTCCTGAGCTTGTCGACGCACGGCGTCGGATGCGTCCCCACGGCTTGAAGACTGCCAATAGGAATGCGATGGTGAGTGCGGTCGGTGACACGATCGGCGGATAGATCATGTTCGTGAAGTTCCACTCGACATCGGCTCCGCCGGCAAGCTGGGCGCCCAGACTGGCTGCATTGACCACCTCACCACGAAGCGCGGTGACGACGAGGGTGGCGAGTAGGAGGTTGAGGACCAGCTTGATCGCCACCCACCAGTAGCGGACGAGGCCGTACTTGCTGCCGAGCCCCAGCAAAATGCCGGTGATCAAACTGAGCATCGCCGAACTGAACATGGGCCAAACCGTGATCAACTGCACCGATTGCAGGGTATGAGCCCGGACTGCGGCTGAGTCGGTGCCGATCGCGGTGATGACGAGCACCGCCATCGCGACGTCGAGCCCAAACCAGGTGCCGCCGGCCACAATGTGGAGCAGCAGCACCGTCTTGCGAAGGCGATTTCCGAACCGCCAGCCGCCCTGCCGAGTCGCCTGGCGAGCCGCCGGCTTGGTTGCCACCGGTGCGGAACTCACCGCGGCTTCTCCGCGGTGCTGGCGACGAAGGCGCCGACCGCATCGGCCAACTGCTCTGGCTGATCCAGCGGTACGACGGTGTAGCTGTCGGTGATCTCGACCAGCCTCCCATCGGGCAGTAGGTCGGCGAGCCGGCGGCCATGCTCGGGCGGCATCATTTGATCTTCTGGCGCCCAGGCGACTAGGGCCGGCTTGTCGAAGGAGACCAGCCCGGCTGACCAATTGCGGCCGCTGTCCAGCGGGACGCTGAGGCAGTAGCTGCGCAGATCTTGCCGAATCTCCCGATCTTGGATGAATGGCCCGAACCAGTCGCGCAACATCTCGTCTGGCACATGCTGCTTGACCAGCGCGGCCGCCACGGAGCGGCGTACGGCCGCCGACCGCATCAGCAGACTTTGCAGCGCGAACCCACCAGGCGTGGCGGCCAGCTTAGCGAGCCGCCGACCGGGGGCGCCGGGCGGGAAGTTCTCGAATGCTTCGCAGGCGACGAGAACGAGTCGGCCGATCCGTTCAGTGCGACCATGATCAACCAGTAGTTGCGGACCACCCCAGTCGTTCATGACCAGGGTCACATCCTGCAGATCGAGGCGCTCCAGGAATTCGGCCACCAGCAAGGCAATGCCGTCAATGCTGAGGTCGGCTCCCGGCCGCATCGGCTGCCGATGCGCACCGAGGGGGAGTGTGGGTGCGATGCAACGGAAAGTTGGCGCAAGCTTCGTGATCACACCACGCCACACGCTGTGATTCATCAGCACGCCATGCAGCAGCACGACAGTCGAGCCGTCGCCGCCGGTGTCGAGGTAGTCAATTGGCCCAGCCGACAAGTCGATCGTGCCGGGTCGGGTGTTGGACGTCATCGTAACTCCTTGTGTTCTGCTCGTCCCCACCGAAAAGTGGTCGGAAACGCCAACAAACCAGGCTGGATGGCTGTCGTTCCTGACCACCTTCGGAACTACACGGCCGAGTGATCAGCCTGGACCACGGGCGGCTTTGACGCTTCCCTGGTGGGCGTAAGGAGGGTCAACCCGGCGCCAACAGCCGCTGCCACAGCGCCGAGGGACAGGAAGGTACGCAGCGTGTGGAAGGTGGCCCAGCGTGCTCTGATCTCCTGCCAGTCAGCAGGCAGTGTCGCCTCGGTCCAGTTCGCAATCAAGTTGTCGATCGGCACCTCGACGGCAAGCGTGATCACCATCACGGCGATCATGAGCAGTAGGCCGATCACTGCAAGCCAGGCGGCGGTCGTAGATCGGCTCCTGAACAGCAGCACCACTACCACTAATCCGATCACTACCGCGGAGATCATCAGCACCGCCATGACCGTCGCCAGATTCTCGATCATGTGCTTCCCGTCTGTCAGGAAGGTCGCGGCGTCGTATTCCGTCATGGTGCGGGCCAAGGAGAGCCACGTTCCCCACATCACGCCTGCCACCAGGACGTACAGCATGATGCTGACGAACTGGACCCATTTCAGTAGCGATTCCATCATGATCATCTCCCCTGCTGCGGTGCCGTGGGCGGTGTTGCGATGGGGCTGAGATGCATACCGACGAGCTGCCATCCGCCGTCCCGGCGGGTCAAAATGTGGGTGGCGCGGAATTGCCCATTGTTCGGTTGGCCGCGGTATGCCGCCTCCTGATCATGAACGCCGATCACAACTGCGCAATCTCGGAATACCCGCACCGTGGTATCACGCCAATCGAGTGCGGAGGTCACGAAGGCGCCGCTGCTATAGCGCTCCAGCCACTGGGCCTTGTCCAAGATGAAGCCCAGCGGCCCCACCAGCAAGAAATCGTTGTGGGCCAAGGCATCCATGGCAGCGGTATCCCCGGCGAGTTCGGCCTCAACCCAGCGCTTCCCAAGCTCGGAGATCTCTGCAACATCGTTGCTCATCGAGTTTTCCCTTTCTTTGTGTGGCTCATTCCACGATGCGTCCGGCACCTGACCATCGACTAGGCCAGTCTGAGTCCAATTGCTGCTCAACTTTCAGCCCGGTTGCAGCGCCCCTTCGACCAGCTCAGGGCGCACCAACCACAAGAACGATGGCGGCTAGACCAAGGAGCACATCGAATGCGATGCAAGCCTCGGCAAGCGAGCGAGATACCACAGCATTGCGCCGGTAGTGAATGACGTCCCAAACGGCATGCGTCATCAGAGTCAGTGATGCAACAACGGCGCCGACCGCAGGTGAGAGCGCGAGCCCGATCAGCGCGATTCCCCCGTACGCCACCAGTGCCAGGGACTGTGCGGCTAGAGCCGTCCGGGACGCCCGAGCCACCAGACCTACGATCACAAGAGCAATCGCAACGCCGCCCAGTACGAACCACGGCTCGATGCCGATGAGCGCCCCGGCCACCACTAGGGCGCTGGCAACCGGGATAGCGGCCCAGGCCACCCACTTGACACCTAGCGCGGCCGCCGCCAGATAGCAAAGTAGAGCGACCAGGAGACTAATCACGACGGTCTCGCGATTGGCGCCGGCGATGGCCGCGAACGCCGCGCCGAGCAATCCAATGGCCGCGGGCCAGTGCCGCCAGATAGGCGAGGATCTGCGAGTCGACACTGGGGTGGCTGTCGATTGCGATGCAGACATGAACATTCTCCTCCGAATTAGAGAGTTGTCGCTCATCATTGGCGGCGATTGTGGTCAACGGCCAGGCCAATTGCCGGTCAGTTGCTATTCAGAGGCGCGGCCGGTTCTGCGACGGACACGGTAGCGAAAGGGCATGGTGGCTTCATCATCCGCGGCTGCGCCCTTAGCCGTCAGCTATGCACAAACGAACAACAAGCGTGCACGGGAACAGAAGGCCAATAGGCACGGCGTCACAAGACTGGACAGCATGTACGACTACATCATCGTTGGCGCCGGCAGCGCAGGCAGCGTTGTCGCGGCTCGTCTCAGCGAGGACCCAGCCAGCAGCGTGCTGGTACTCGAGGGCGGACCGTCCGACGACCTGCCGGAGATCGCCATGCCGGCTGCCACCCCGACGCTGTGGAGTGGTCCGCTGACCTGGGACAGCGCGACTGTTCCGCAACAACACGCTGCGCAGCGGGTCATACCGTGGCCGAGCGGCCGCACGCTTGGTGGCAGCTCGTCTATCAACGGCATGATCTACATGCGTGGCAACAAGATCGACTACGACAATTGGCGCGACTCCTATGGCTGCGCCGGCTGGGGCTATCTCGATATCTTGCCCTACTTCATGCGAGCCGAAGATCAGCAGCGGGGCGCCTCTGCATACCACGGCACCGGTGGACCGTTGCGCGTAGAAGATCAGAAGTACCAACACCCGCTGAGCCGGATGTGGTTAGAAGCAGCCATCGCATCGGGCCTGCCCTACAACGAAGACTTTAACGGTGATCACCAGGATGGCGTTGGCCCCTATCAGATGACACAGCGTGATGGCCGCCGCTGGTCGACTGCCGATGCCTATCTGCGACCGGCCATGCAACGCCCCAACCTGACAGTTGAGACCGACGCCTACGTCGCTGAATTGATCTTGGATCGTGACAGAGCATCAGGGGTTCGCTACCTCCGCAATGGCGCGGTTCGCGAAGCTCATGCGTCCAGGGAGATCATCGTTGCATTGGGAGCTGTCAAGACGCCGCAGCTGCTCATGCTGTCGGGGATTGGCTCGGCTGATCAGTTGCGCTCGCTCCGCATCCCTGTAGTGGTGGACTCTCCGTCGGTCGGTGTTGGGCTGCAGGATCACCCAATGGTCTTGACGGGCTGGCGTACACCGAGCGTACGCAATCTATGGGAAGAGATCACCCCCGAGAACCTGCACCTTTGGCAGCGCGAGATGCGCGGTCCAATGGCGACGTTTGGCGCCGATTTCGGAGGCTTTGGCCGCAGCTTCAGCGATCGCATGGCACCAGATCTGCAGTTCGGTGCCATCCCTGGGCCTCCGCCGCTCCCCGAGTTCGGTCCGCCCACGGAACGAGCGGTCGGCACCCTCGTGGGCGCAGTCGAGGTGCGGAGCCGTGGACGCGTAACGCTGAACTCCGCCGATCCTTACGCGAAGCCGATTGTCGATCCTGCCTACTTCGGTGACGAAGCGGACCTCGATGTTCTGGTGGCAGGAGTTCGCATCGCCCGCGAGATCGCCGAGTGCGAGCCGCTTGCCGGCGTCACGGCCGGTGAGATGATGCCCGGTGCGAATGTGGATGACGATGAGCAGATCCGGGAATGGATCCGTACCACGTCCGGGACGATGTTCCACCCGACGGGGACTGCCGCCATGGGCAGTAATGCGGAGGCAGTATGCGACGCGGAGCTGCGGGTACGCGGAGTGGAGGGTCTGCGCATTGTGGACGGCGTCCGTAATGCCCGAGACACCGCGAGGAAACACCAACGCCCCGACCATCGCCATTGCTGAACGTGCTGCCGATCTCATCCGCGGCAATACGCCTCTATCACTGGCGGCTCGAGAGCCCGAATTCGTCTAACCGAGTCCCTGCCACCAGCCGGCGGTACTCCACCGGCGCCATACCGTACGCAGCCCGGAAGGCATGGCTGAAGTGTGCCGCGTTCGGCATGCCCCAGCGGGCCGCGATGGCGCTCACCGGCAGGTGTCGCAGCGACGGGTCCAGCAGGTCGCGGCGGCACCGCTCCAGGCGACGCTCCTTGATCAACCCCGCCACGCTCTTCTGCTCTCCCTCGAACAGCTTGTACAGATAGCGGAGTGAGACATGGTGGGCGCGGGCGATTGCCGAAGGCGTGAGATCAGAATCGGCAAGCTGGTCCTCGATGAAGGCGCGCATCCGTACGATCAGCACCCGCTGGGGAATGTCCGGCGGCAGCCCGCCGCCGCGGTCCAGCCGGCCGGCGAGTGCAACGGTGAGCAGATCGAGCGTGGCTGTTCCCACTCGGACTCCGCTCGCCACGTCGAAATGATCCAGATGGCGGGCAAGCTGGCGTGCCGTCGATGAGAAGAGGGCACCGGGTCCGTCGTCTGCGTTCAGGCCGACTGCAGTCAGCTTCGTCGTGTCATCGGTGCGAAGCGGCAGGAGCTGGCGCGGGAAAGCAATCGCCAAGACGCGTACCGACGATGAGTTGGTCCAATGGGCGGGGCGGGCGAGATCGACAAAAGCGTAGTCACCGGCATGGAGCCGGGCTTGACGGCCGTCTTGTTCGATGTCGACCTCGCCTTGCGCAACCACGTCGACCTTGACGAGGTCCGCCTCCATGCGCTGGATGTGATGGCGGGTACGATTCGCGCCGCCCGGCCGGGAGGCCCAAAGTTCACCAACATGCAGGGCGCCAAGGTCCGCGGCTCGTACCTGGTCGGGCAGCTCGTTGCCTTCATCGGTTCGGATATTGAGAGGGCCCAAGACCGCTCGGAGGCCTCATGGAGGTTCTCGGGGCGGGAAGCTACCGAAACGTCCGTTGCGCGTACGAGGACGCTTCACGATCTTAGTTGCGACCGCTGGTCGCTGCCCTGGCTCGATCTACGCGTCGACGCCGCGTAGGCGGAACCGGCGCCACCGCGCGATCATGCCCT
>DATLQC010000155.1:0-3255 GCA_035535395.1 Propionibacteriaceae bacterium
GGCTCCATCAGCAAGGAGGCGCACGAAACGCTGGCGATTGCCATGAACAGGATCGGCGGCAAGTCCAACACCGGTGAGGGCGGGGAGGACAAGGACCGGCTCTACGATCCGGAGCGGCGGAGCGCTGTCAAGCAGGTGGCATCGGGGCGCTTTGGTGTGACGTCGGACTATCTGACCAATGCATCCGATCTGCAGATCAAGATGGCCCAAGGCGCCAAGCCTGGAGAGGGCGGTCAGCTGCCCGGGCAGAAGGTGTATCCGTGGATCGCCCAGACCCGGCACTCGACCCCGGGCGTGGGATTGATCTCACCGCCGCCACACCACGACATCTACTCGATCGAGGATCTCAAGCAGCTGATCCATGATCTGAAGTGCGCGAACCCGTCGGCCCGTGTCCACGTCAAGCTGGTCGCTGAAGTCGGTGTCGGCACGGTCGCTGCCGGTGTGTCCAAGGCCAAGGCCGATGTGGTGCTGATCTCCGGACATGACGGCGGTACCGGCGCGGCCCCGTTGACGTCGTTGAAGCATGCCGGTGGCCCGTGGGAGCTCGGGCTTGCCGAGACCCAGCAGACCCTGTTACTCAATGGACTCCGAGACCGGATCGTGGTCCAGGTTGACGGCCAGTTGAAGACCGGTCGAGACGTGATCATCGGCGCCCTGCTCGGAGCCGAGGAGTTCGGCTTCGCCACCGCGCCACTGGTGGTCAGCGGCTGCATCATGATGCGGGTCTGCCATCTCGACACTTGTCCGGTAGGAGTTGCGACGCAAAATACCGAGCTGCGCTCCAACTTCTCCGGAAAGCCGGAGTTCGTGATCAGCTTCTTCGAGTTCATTGCTGAGGAAGTGCGGGAACACCTTGCGGCGTTAGGTTTCCGTAGCCTTGCAGAGGCGATCGGCCACGTCGAGGCGCTCGATACAAGCAGGGCTGAGCAACATTGGAAGGCGCACGGCCTCGATCTACGGCCGATCTTGCACAAGCCTGATCTTGGAAAAGGCGCGGTATTGCACAACACCACTGTTCAAGATCACGGAATCGCTGAGGCGCTGGACCAAGAGTTGATCAGAATCTGCCGACCGGCGCTGGAAACCGGTGAGGCCATTCGCGCCTCATTGCCCATTCGCAATGTTGATCGCACGGTGGGAACGATCTTGGGCCACGAGGTCACCAAGGCCACCAAGGGCGAGGGCCTGCCCGACGGCACGATTGACATCACCTTCGAAGGCTCGGCCGGTCAAAGCTTCGGAGCCTTCCTGCCCGCCGGCATCACGCTGCGCCTGGAGGGTGATGCGAATGACTACCTGGCTAAGGGACTTTCGGGTGGTCGCATCGTGGTGCGGCCGGCGCGTACGGCTCGGTTCGTGGCGGCGGACAACATCATCGCCGGGAATGTGATCGGCTACGGCGCGACGTCGGGTGAGCTGTTCATTCGCGGCCAGGTCGGTGAGCGGTTCTGCGTACGCAACTCCGGTGCAATCGCTGTGGTGGAAGGTTTGGGCGACCACGGCTGCGAGTACATGACCGGCGGTATCGCCGTCGTACTCGGCATGACGGGTCGCAATGTTGCGGCCGGCATGTCCGGAGGCATCGGTTACTTCCTCGACCTCGACCCGACACTGCTCAACACCGAGATGGTGGACGCGCTCGTGCCAACCGATGCTGATCTTGAATTCCTCAGGAAGTTAATCGTGCAGCATCGGGAGGAGACTGATTCCGATGTTGCGGAGTCGTTGCTTGCTGATTGGCATGCGTCCGGTAGGCGCTTCACGAAGGTGCTGCCACGCGACTACGCGCGAGTGATCGCGGCGCGCCAGCAGGGTGAGTCCGAGGGTCTCGACGAGGCCGTGATCACCAGCAAGATGATGGAAGCAGCTCATGGCTGATCCGAGAGGATTCATGACCACGCCGAGACGGGTTGCGACGCGGCGGCCGGTCGGGGAGCGGATTCACGACTGGAAAGAGGTCTATCCGGGTACTCCTGGGCTGGCCGTGCTGCCGATCATTTCTGATCAAGCCGGTCGATGCATGGACTGCGGCATCCCGTTCTGCCACACCGGCTGCCCGCTGGGCAATCTCATTCCGGAGTGGAACGATCTGGTCTGGCGCAGCGATTGGGACGAAGCGCTGGAGCGCTTGCACGCGACTAACAACTTCCCAGAATTCACTGGCCGGCTGTGTCCGGCGCCCTGCGAAACCGCTTGTGTGGTGAGCATCAACCGCGAACCCGTGACGATCAAGAACGTCGAAGTCGCGATCATCGACAAGGCCTGGAATGAGCGCCGCGTCGACCCGCAGCCACCGGAATGGCATACCGGCAAGAGGGTGGCAGTAGTCGGATCAGGTCCGTCCGGGTTAGCAGCCGCCCAGCAACTCACCCGAGCCGGGCATACCGTTGCAGTCTTCGAGCGGGCTGATGCTCCGGGCGGACTGCTGCGCTATGGCATTCCCGAGTTCAAGATGGAGAAATCGGTGCTGGACCGCCGCATTCGGCAGATGCTGGATGAGGGCACGAACTTCCATTGCGGAACCGAGGTTGGCGTCAAGATCACCGGTGCTGAGCTCAAGGAGCGTTACGACGCCATCGTGCTGGCGGTTGGCTCCACGATCGGGCGAGACCTGCCGGTGCCGGGCCGTCACTTCAATGGCATCCATCAGGCGATGGAGTACCTCCCGCAGGCCAACCGCGTTTCGCTGGGGCGGTACGTGGAAAACCAGATCACCGCCAGGGACAAGCACGTTGTGATCATCGGTGGTGGGGACACCGGTGCTGACTGCCTGGGCACAGCCATCCGGCAGCAGGCGAAGTCGATCGTGCAATTGGAGATCATGCCAACACCGCCCGAGGACCGGCCGGCGCACCAGCCCTGGCCGACGTACCCGATGATCTATCGGGTTTCCTCCGCACATGAGGAGGCGGGGGAGCGGGTCTACTCCGTGTCGACGTCGGAGTTCATCGGTGACTACGACGGCAACGTGGCGTCCTTGCGGATGTCGGAAGTGCAGTTCGAGGGCGGCAAGATCGTTCCCGTCGAGGGAACCGAAAGAGAGATTCCGGCAGAGCTCGTTCTTTTGGCAATGGGCTTCACTGGTCCGGAGACCGACACCGTTGTCTCCCAGCTGGGGTGCGCGTTGGATGAGCGCGGCAACGTGGCGCGGGATAAGAACTACGCCACCAGTGTGGATGGTGTCTTCGTCTGCGGGGATGCCGGTCGAGGGCAGTCGCTGATCGTCTGGGCGATCGCCGAGGGTCGCGCCTG
>DATLQC010000156.1:0-6538 GCA_035535395.1 Propionibacteriaceae bacterium
CGCCCCGCCATTCCCTGAACACCTCTGGTCGCGGAAGGTCTGCATCACCACGTGGTGCTACTCCGGCCCCCATGATCGAGCCGATGAGGCGCTTGCTCCGATACGCGACTTCGGCGATCCACTGTTGGTGGGGCTGGCGCCCATGCCGTATTCGGTTCTGCAGAGCGCCTTCGACGCGCTCATACCGAAGGGATTGCAGTGGTATTGGAAGGTCGACATCTTCGAGGAGATCACCGACGATGCTATTGCAGCGCACCGCCGATTCGGTGAGGCAATCCCGACGCCGCTGTCGACCATGCATATGTACCCGATCAGCGGCGCAGCGGCTCGGGTGCCGGAGGATGCGACCGTCTTCGCCTACCGCAATGGCGGTTGGGTAGGTGTCTTCACCGGCATCGACCCGGACCCCGCGAATCTTCCAGCGGCGAAGAGTTGGGCAGAGCAGTACTGGCAGGAGCTGCACCCCACCTCAGCCGGTGGCGGCTACGTGAACATGATGATGGAGAACGACGGACGCGACCGGGTCAGGGCCGCCTACCGCGGCAACTACGACCGGCTGGTCGAGACCAAACGTCGCTACGACCCGACCAACCTATTCCACATCAACCACAACATCCCGCCATCCTGACGTGGTCGGCGTGAATGAGGGCAGGGCAAGCGATGAATAGCGTGGCGGTAGTCGCTGGATCGATATCGACCGCGCTGTTCGTCGTGAGCGCGCTGCCAATGCTCTACAAGGCAGCTCGCACCAAGGAGCTTGGGAGCTACAGCCTCGGCTACCTGGTGTTGGCCAACGTCGGAAACGGCTTCTACTCCATCTATGTGTTCAGCATGCCATTCGGGCCGATCTGGGCACTGCACAGCTTCTACGTGGTGAGCTCGGCGCTGATGTTGTTCTGGTACCTGCGCTACGAAGTCCGCAAACGCCGTCACGCCTCGGCAGGAGTTGCCACAGCAGCCGCCGCAGCGCTCCCTCCCGACGTTTTCGCGCCCGAGAACTGCCCACCGCCCGTAGCTGCCCCTCTACCTGGCTCGTTGGCAACGGATCGCAGACAGGCCAGCCCGCTTGCGCTGGTGGGCCCCGTCTGATTTCCGCGGCGGGTAGCGGCGAATATATGCCGTGCGGCCGTGGCATCTCGAAGTGGCAGTAGCGCTACTCCGCTGGGCACCAGAGCTTGCGCCAGGCGCGGGATCAGTGCGACGGCGGATCCGTCAGCTATCAGAGCTGCGACCGCCACCCAGTCGCTGGTGTAGTGAATGGCGCGCGGCGTGAACCCAGCGGCGCCGCACGCAACCATCACAACGTCGTAGCAGGAAGTGCCGGGACTGCCGACGATCCAGTCTTCGCTGCCCAGCCGGGCGAGATCGATGGCGTCCTCACCGGCCGCCGGGTGGTCGATGGGCAGCGCGGCGTCGAGAAGGTCAGTGAGTAGATGGCGAGGCGTGAGCAGCGCATTAATCGAAGTCTCCGGATCCAGCCAGGGCGTACCGGTAGTAACCGTCCTCCAGCCTTCGAGTGATCAGCTCGGCCAGCTGTGCCGGATGATCGTGGGACTCAGTGATCACGTGCTTGCTATCTATGGGAGCGTTGGCAAACTGCTCGTACAGGTCGCGCGTGGCTGACAAATCACTGAAACCATGACCAATCCGCCCCTGAACACGCTCCAGGCATACGTCAAGTGGGGGCAGCAAGATCACATAGTGCACAGAGGCCAAACCGGTCGCGGGTACGAACGTCGGCAAGAACCATGGCCCGAGCACACCGTCATAGACCACGGTGCAAATGTCAGTCAGCCGACCCGCCGCAGCGGCAGCTGACTCGATGACGACTGTGTTTTGTCGGCGCGCCTGAGGCAGCCAAGGGAGGATGTAGCCCCGTTTGATCATGGCGAAGAAGCCGTCGCCGGCCACGAGCGCGCTTGGGTTGAAACCGTTGGCCAGATGTTCCGATACTGACGACTTGCCGGCCCCAGGAGGTCCCGTAACTACCACCAGTTCGCCCACCGCAGCATTGTCTTGGATTGAATGAGTCTGAAACAGATTGCCTGGCCGAGAGGGATGGATCGGATGACTGACTTGCACGAGGTTCTCGAACGCTACGTCAATGATGGATCCGTGCCAGGAGCCGTGGCCCTGCTGGCTCATCGCGACGAGATCGAGGTGGCTGCCGTCGGCTCAGCGGCAGTCGGCGGCGACCCGATGGCGAGGGATTCGATCTTCCGCCTCGCTTCGATCACCAAACCGATCACCGCGGCAGCAGTCATGATCTTGGTCGATGATGACCAGATCTCATTGGAGGACACGGTGGACTTGTGGCTGCCGGAACTGGCGGAGCCAAAGGTTGTCCGAACACCAGCCAGCCCAATTGATGATCTTGTCCCAGCGACCCGGCCGATCACTGTATTCGATCTGCTGACTGCCCGTGCAGGGTACGGCTTCTCATCCGACTTCTCATTGCCGGCGGTCCAGCAGTTGTTCGAGGTGCAAAAGGACGGGCGGGAACCACACAGCTTCCTGCCGCAGGACGCGTGGATGGCGGCGCTCTCCGAGATTCCGATGCTGTACCAGCCGGGCGAGGCGTGGTTGTACGACACCTGCTCGGTGTTGCAAGGGGTGCTGGTCAGCAGGGTTTCGGGCCAATCACTACCGGATTTCCTGGCCGATCGGATATTCCAGCCGTTGGGAATGGTGGATACCGGATTCACCGTGCCGGCCGACAAGCTGAAGCGGCTGACGAGCTACTACCGAACCACTGCTACGGGGAGCCTGGAGCTCGCCGACGGACCGGACGGGCAGTGGAGCACCCCGCCACCGTTTCCTTTGGGCAATGGAGGCCTGGCAGGAACTGTCGACGATTGGCTTGCCTTCGCTCGCATGTTGCTGACAGGCGGCACCACCGCCGGCGGCCGCCGGCTGCTGTCAGCCGATTCCGTGCAGCTCATGATCACCGACCACACCACGCCTGCTCAGCGCAAGATCGGGGAGCTCTTCCTCGAGGGTCAGGGTTGGGGCTTCGGCGGCTCAGTCGACATCGCGTCCATCGATCCATGGAACGTTGACGGACGCTACGGCTGGGTCGGTGGGACCGGGACATCGGCGCACATAACGACCGCTACGGAAACGATCGCGGTCTTGCTCACCCAGGTAGCGGCAGACAGTCCTACACCGCCGGAGTGGATGCGTGCGTTCTGGCAGTACGCGGCTGCTCGCTAAGTGATCTTCACAATCATGGCTCAAGATTGCAAGGCGACGCGTCGCCGCGCATTCCCCAGCTAGCTGGAGCCTGCCGGGTCAGCGCCAGCGAGGAACCAGATCAGCAGCGCGTTCACCAGACTCGGATTCTCCATCGGCAAGAGATGCGTGCCGGGGAGAACCGCCAGCCGCCCGTGTTGCAGCGCTGCGGCGACGGCTGCCCCGTGCTCGAGCGTCACTTCATCGCGATCTCCTTGGAGCACTAGCGTGTGGGCCCCGACCGTCGCCAGCGACTCGAACTCAATCTCCGGCTCGGTAGCCAGCATCTGTATGGTCTTGGCGAAGACCACTTCGAAGTGCTCCGGGCCGTCCGGTGAAAACGGGTCATAGCCGCCACGCAGATACGCCATTACCTTGTCTCCGCCCCCAAGTAACTGGTCGACAATCCCGTTCGTCACCTTGCCGGAGGAGTTGTAGTACTGGCCGATCAACACCAGCCGATCTACCAGATCCGGGCGGTGCATTGCCACCAGCAGTGCAACAACGGCGCCATCGCTCCATCCCACTAGGTGCGTTGGACCGTCAACCACAGCGTCGAGGTAGGCCACGGTGTCGTCAGCCATCAGCCCGTACGTCAAGGGACCCGGCCGATCGGGCGTGTGTGCATGTCCCCGTCGCTCCGGCACATGCACCCGATAACCGGCCTCGGCCAGCGCCGGCGTCTCCGACGACCACGAGGAGGCGCCGGCGAAAGCCCCATGGAGGAGGACGACAGGCGGGCCCTCGCCGTGTACCTCGTGCCACGTGGGCAGCCCATCAACCTGTACGTATGGCACTGTGACCTCCTGTCTGCCCTACCTGCCCCAATGTCAGGATGATCTTCTGCTATCGCCGGCCGACAAGTCGGAGAGCTTGATCTCGCAGCAAAATGCCAAGTCGTGAACTTGGGATCAGCAGATGGGAAGCGATCCAGACGCCGCGCTGCCGGGGACGAGTGGCCGCGCGATGCGTCGACTCATATCGGGTGAGGGCGGTCGGGATGTCGAGCGGAGAGCTGGTCAATACTGAGGCCAGTGTGGCAGCGCCCTCGATGGCGGAGCTGGAGCCGTCTCCGAACAGTGAGACGCAAGAAGCGGCGTCACCGACCAACGTGATCCGGCCGCGCGACCAGGAGTCCATGCGGATCCTCGTGACGCTATCGAAGTAGACATCATCAGCCGCAAGATAAGCAGCTAGTAGTTCCGGCGTACGCCAGCCGACATTGCGATAAGTCCGCTTCAACAGTTGTTGGACTGCTTCGGCGCTGTGATGATCAATGCGGGCTGGGGATCGAAACAGGAACGCTGCCCCTGACTCTCCGGTACCCGGATGCAAGGCGACTGCCGTCCCCGGCTCATTGTGCATGATCACTGTGTCGTCGCGTTCCAGCGGAAGTCCGAGCTTGGCCGTGGCAACATACATCCCAAGATGTTGAGCAAAGTCGGCTTCCGGGCCGAAGGCCAGGCGGCGGACGCTCGAGTGGATACCGTCCGCGCCAACCACGAGATCAAATCGTCGAGAAGCTGCTCGGTCGAAGACCACATCGGCGCCGCCGTCATCCGGCGTTAGCTGAGTGATCATGTCGTCGAAGAGGAACTCCGCATCATTGCGCCCTGATCCGACCAAGATCGAGCTGAGATCTGCCCGCGGCACTTCCACCTCGCGATCTTCTGACTGACGAGTGCGGATACTCGCCACACGTCGCCCTGCATCATCGACGAAGATCAACTCACGTACCTTCGTCGCGGCGTCCTGCAGCCGCGGCATGACGCCCAGCTGCTCCGCAATCTCGTACGCTGCTCCGCGGACATCAACCGGATTGCCGCTCGACCGGACGCCCTGATCACGTTCCACCACAGTTACACGATGTCCGCCGCGAGCCAGCAGCGCCGCGAGCGTCGCACCCGCGATTCCGGCACCTGAAATCAGTACGGTCAGTCCGTCGCGCCGCATAAATGCACTCTGCCATGATCGCTTGGTGACCTACTTCGCGAGATACCAAGAGCCCGACTCCGGCTTCGTCACGGTGGCGGGCCGCGACGACGGTCTGAGACAGATCGTGCTCGCGGCCGGGCAGTTAGGCGCCGACGAGGGTGGGCCGGTACACCTTCACCACGGCGAGGAAATCCTTCGAATACTGTCCGGCGAGGTCGACGTCATGGTCGCCAGTGAGCGGCGACGATGCTCGGCCGGCGACGTGGTGATCATCCCCGCCGACACTCTGCACGGCTTCACGACCCTGACCGAGACAACGATGGAAGTCGTCGCTGAACTTGATGCTGGACAGATCTTCCCCGTCGAGGGTGAGGGCGGGACGACGCGCCTAGTGGAGGTGTATCGGTCCGATCTGCCGTGGAGTCGGCAGCCTCCGCCCGGGTATGACTGGACGTCGGATTCAGACATGGCTGACATCCTCGATCGTGCTCCCGACTGACAGATCACAGTCGATCACGTTCCCGCGGGAACGTTCTGACCCGGCTTCGGCTAGCTCAGGGCGCGTTTGGCGGTGGTTCTCCGTCACGGGGCGTCTGTTCGGCGCGCTCGAGCTCATCTATCTCGGCTTGCAGGCGCTCTAGTTCCAACCGTTCAGCCTCGGCAGGATCGGCCGCAAGCTCCTCAGCGGCTCGCCGCTCTGCCTTGAGCTGCTCGGCCTCACGCTCTTCGGCTTCCCGTCGCTCAACTTCCAGCCGATGGGCATCCAGGCGCTCTTCGCGGCGCCGCTTACGCTCCAGCCGCGCAGCCTCTTCAGCACGCGCTCGCTGCTCGGCCTCGAGGCGTTCGGCCTCTGCTGCCTTAGCCTGCTCAGCGGCCCGCTGCGCTGCGGCAGCCCGTTCGGCCTCAACCCGTTCAGTCTCCCGGCCCTCAGCCTCGATTCGCGCCTGCTCCATCCGCTCCTGCTCTAGCCGCTGCGCCTGGGGTCGCTCAGACTGTAGCCAGGTCGCGGTCCTCTGCTGCCAGGCCCTCTGGAGCGCAGCAAGATCAACGATCTTCATGTCAAGGGAGGCCGCGGTTGTTGCGGCGTACGAGGCAGTTGAGGGCAGCGGGCTCCAAGTGATCACCTGCGTGCCGCGAGACACCACTCCGCGAGTCAGATCTTGGACCGGTGCCGACTCGGGCGGCATGATCGCAGCCGCCTCGGTGCTCACCGCGTCAGCTTCCTCCGCACGATCAAGTTTCGACAGATCACCGGCAAGATCAGCCAGCGCAGCGGTCAGCTGCGCACGTACCGGATCACCTAGACGCCCAGTAAGGCCGCGCAGCAGCACAATCAGCCTTCGCCGAGTTGTCAGGCCAAGATCAACTTCGC
>DATLQC010000157.1:0-5720 GCA_035535395.1 Propionibacteriaceae bacterium
GCTTCGGGACTTGGGCTTATCCCGCGACGGCGCCATCGTTGTTGAGCGGCTGGACATTATCTTGTCTGCGGCGGCTGACCGCGCTGAACGAGACGCCCCTGGCGAGGGCGCCGACGCCTTGATCTGGGAGGAATTGGAGCAGAATGCCGGTGAAGAAACCCGACTGTCGGTCAGCTACCTAACGTTCATGGTGATAGCCATGCTGATCGCGAGTATTGGGGTACTCCTCGATCAGCCAATCTTGATCGTCGGCGCCATGGTGGTCGGCCCAGAGTTCGGACCACTGGTCGCGCTCTGTGTAAGTATTGTGGCTCGCCGCCCTCGTCAAGCCAGAGCTGCCCTCGGCGCACTGGTGCTGGGGTTTTTGCTCGGAATGGCCGCAACCGTGCTTTTCACCTGGGTCCTGACGGCTCTCGGCCTGGTGCACGAATCGATGTTGATCGCAGAACGACCGATGACCAGCTTCATTTGGCAGCCTGACGCTTTGTCCTGGATCGTCGGCTTCCTCGCCGGCATAGCTGGCGTCTTGGCGCTAACTTCAGCCAAGTCCGGCGCATTGGTCGGGGTGTTAATTTCAGTCACCACCGTTCCTGCCGCGGCAAATGCTGCGGTGGCCGTCGCCTATTGGGTGCCCAGCGAGGCAGTTGGATCAAGCATTCAGCTGCTGATCAACCTCACCTCAATCATTCTGGCTGGCGTGCTGACGCTGATCGTTCAACGGGCACGACAGAATCGGCTAGCCCGCGTCATCTGATTAGACTCAGCGATCCGGAAACCGCTTCCGCTGGGCGAGCTCATATTCTGTGCTACCTGAGCGTGGTCTTTTGTGGTTAGGCCGGCCGCGGGCCGAAGGTGTTTGCCGGGTCTGGCGACCTCGAGGAGATCGCCGGCATTCCGGACTGAGAGACGCAGCGCATCAACGCTGAAGGCGGCGCCGTTCGGCGTGATTGCGGATCGCGGAGGGGGTCAGCGTTCAGCGTGCCTCGGCACGCCGCCACCAGCCGAGTGTCATGACGACGGCAAGTGCTCCGTCGCTTGGTGCTCGGCGAGAGATTTTCAGGGCCTCGACTCCGGATTCTGCGATACGACCGGCCGCTTAGCTGGAGTCCTGATCCGGATCGGACAGGAAGCGATATCCGATGCCTGGCTCAGTGATCAGATATCGCGGCCGGCTGGGATGCGGCTCCAGCTTGCGACGCAGGTTAGCGATATGCACTCGAAGGTAGTTGGTCTCTGTGCCATACCTTGGGCCCCACACCTGTTGTAGGAGTTGACCTTGGGTAATGAGGTTCCCGGAGTGGCGGACGAGCACTTCGAGTAGCTGCCATTCGGTGGGTGTCAGGCGGATCTCAGTCTGTCCTGCCATGACACGGCGGGCGGCGAGATCGATCGTAAAGGCCGCAGTCGTCACCTTGGCGGCGGGAGTTCCCGGAGTTGATCTGCGTACGGCCGCGCGCAGCCTTGCGAGAAGTTCCTCCATTCCGAATGGTTTGGTGACGTAGTCGTCAGCTCCGGCATCTAGCGCCCGGACCTTCGCCCGTTCTTCCTGGCGAGCTGACAAAACGATCACCGGCGCAGTGCACCATCCGCGCAGGCCCTCGATCACAGCAACCCCGTCGAGGTCGGGTAGTCCAAGGTCCAAGATCACGACATCAGGTGGCGAGGAGCTGGCGGCTGCCAGAGCCGCTGCACCGGTTGTGGCCGGGACAACCTCGTAACCGCGTGCGGCTAGCGTGATCTGCAGCGCACGGAGCAGTTGTCGATCATCATCGATTGCGAGAACGCGCGTCATCGCTGATCATCAACCGGTGCTGTGTCAGAAGCCAGCGCATGGTCCGCCCTGGGCAGGGAAATGATCATGGTTAGGCCGCCCCCGGGAGTGTCGGTGGGCCTGATCTTGCCTCCCATCGCTTCCAGGAACCCCCGGGCGATGGCAAGGCCGAGGCCTAGTCCTGTGGTAGAGCGGTCATGTAACCGCTGAAAAGGCTCAAACATCCGCTCGTGATCCTCCGCCGGCACCCCTGATCCCGAGTCGGCAATGATGACACTCACCTGCTCGACGTTTACCTCAGCGGTCACCTCAACCGGACGGCCCGGCGGACTCGCGGTCTGGGCGTTCGCAAGGATGTTCACCAAAACGCGCTCGAGAAGGCCGGCATCAGCGCAGACCATAGGCAGATCGTCCGGCACCTCGACAATAAATTCCTTTGATCTTGGTCCGAGGTGGAGCAGCGCCGAACTCACCGCCGCGTCGAGGGGTACCGAGTCAAGGTGCACGCTTAGCACCCCGGCTTGCAGCCGACTTAACCCCAAAAGGTTGTCCACAAGCTCGCTTAGCGTGTCGGCCGACTCCTCGATGGTTGCGAGAAGCTCGGCTTGCTCGGCCGGCGGCAGAATCATGTCAGACTGCCTAAGGCTGGAGACCGCGACCTTGATTCTGGCCAACGGTGTACGGAGGTCGTGGCCGACGGCCGCGAGTAGCGCAGAGCGGGCACGATCGATCTGAGCGAGGCCGTCGGCGCGCGCTGCGTCAGCCGCCAACCGCTGCGCCTCAAGAGCCCGCGCCGCCACAACGGCCATCCGCCGTAACGCTGCCGCGTCCTCAGCAAACACCTCAGGGCCCCAGGCGACAAGCCGAAACCTATCCCCCGCGGCCGCCGAGAGAACCGGCCGCGATTGGCTGACCGTGCCTACTGAGGCCACCTCCTCTTCACCAATCGCCCCGCTCTCCAGCAGAGCGACACCGGTCATTCCGAAAGTGTCCTTAATGTCGTTGAGCAGTTCGGGAAGCGAGCCCTCGCCGAGCGGAGCCGTGTTCGCGCGAGCTAGCAGCCCGGCTTCGGTCTCCCGCCTTGTCGCCTGCGCTCGCTGCCGTGCCGCAAAGTCGACGGCGAGGCTGACAGCCAGAGCAACCAGAACGTACGTGAGAAGCACGATGACATGTTCAGCACTGCCGACGATCAATGTGTAGTAAGGCGGCACGAAGAAGAAGTTGACGACAAGATCCGCGGCTATGGCGCCGGGCAACGCCGCCCATAGGCCACCAACCACCGCGGCGATAACCACCGGGATGAGGTAAAGCAGGACGACATCGGCCAAGCTGAACGTGCCGCGAATTGCGACCAGCCAAACCGTCAGCAAAATCAGACTGCCGGCCCCGCCGGCTAGACCTGCCCAAATACGCGCTCGCGATAAGCCCAACGCCGACGATAAGGTCACGATCCCGCCAAAGAGCGAGCAGTTTCGGCCCGAGTGCACGCTGTTCTGCCTGCTCGCTTCGCCGACTCGACTGTAGCTGCCAGGGACGCTGGTGACGAGCACAACGCGTTGGAAGGGACGCGTCGCCTTGAGCCGCCGAGCGCTTGGGTTGTGCAGCAGCTGCTCGCAGGCGTCGCCGACGACGTACTCCGGAATGTCGACGACGATTTCATCAGCAAGAACAAGGCCGGCATGGAAATCACGACCAGGTAAGCACCAAGGGTGAATTTGGTGATCAAGACGACGACGAGCACCACTGCGGGTGAATATCCACCCCGCGTTGATCAAGCGTGCCCTGTAGAGCCGGGATCTGGATTCCACGAGTGCCCAGGCCATTCGCGCCATGCCTTCAATGCAAGCCACCCAGACAGCCGGTCAACGCAACCCTGGGACTGCCGCAATCGCAGCTCACCACGCACCCCGCGCCCCCCGTGAAGCAGGCGTCAAGATCCGTCCCCTAGCCGTCAAGAAGCCGTTAAGACAGGCGTTATCGGCACCCAGCCGAGATGCACTAGGCGTGTGGTAATCACGTTGTTTCCCCTGAGTCGAGGCGGCCAGCGTTGAGCGTTCTCCGCGAAGGGCCTAAACGGCTGTTCCTGGGGCGGCCGATGCGCAGTAGCCAGCTCTCAGAGACCCTGTTGCCGAAGAAGCTGGCGATGCCTGTCTTCTGCAGCGATCCGCTGTCCTCGGTGGCTTATGCCACCGAAGAGATTCTGCTGATCCTGAGCCTGGCTGGGCTCGCATTTCTCCACCTTGCGTGGTACGTGGCGGCCGTCATTGTCGCCCTTCTTGCGGTCGTGACCGTGTCCTATCGGCAAACCTGCCGGGCGTACCCGAACGGCGGCGGCGCCTATGCCGTCGCCCGCGCCAACCTCGGGGAGTCAGCCGGGCTGGCGGCCGCCAGCGCACTGTTGGTCGACTACGTGCTCACTGTCGCCGTATCCGTCGTCGCGGGAGTTGCCGCGCTCACGTCGGCCTTTCCAGAACTATCCCGGCACGCCGTCTCCTTGTCAGTCGGTTTCGTGGTGCTGCTCACTGTCATGAACCTGCGCGGCGTTAGAGAGTCCGGAACAGCGTTTGCCGTCCCCACCTACGGCTTCCTGCTCGGCATTTACGTCATGTTCGCTGTCGCCGCCTACCGGACGCTGTCCGGGGAGCACCTGCTGGCACCCACCGCCGGGCTACCGATCCATCCCGAGCACTCCTACGTGGGCCTTGGTGTCGTGCTGTTGGCGATGCGGGCATTCGCCTCCGGCTGCACCGCCCTGACCGGTGTCGAAGCGATCAGCAACGGCGTGCCTGCCTTCCAGAAGCCGAAAGCGAAAAACGCCGCCGACACCCTGGCCATCATGGGCTTCTTCTCGATCACCATGTTCATCGGTATCACGGTGCTCGCGCTCACCCTTCAGGTCCATGTGGCCGAAAGCCCCACCGACCTGGGGCTGCCCGCCGACACACCCACCCAAACTGCGCTCGCTCAGATCGCCCAAACAGTCTTCGGGATCGGTCCCCTCTTCTACTACATACAGGCAGCCACAGCTGCCATCTTGATCTTGGCCGCCAACACCGCCTTCAACGGCTTTCCGCTGCTGGCCTCCCTGCTCGCCACCGACCGCTTCCTGCCCCGCCAACTACGCAACCGCGGCGACCGCCTCGTCTACAGCAACGGCATCATCTTGCTTGCCCTGTTTGCTATTGCCCTAATCGTTGCCTTCCAGGCCAACGTCAGCTCGATCATCCAGCTCTACATCATTGGTGTCTTCGTCTCCTTCACCCTCTCCCAGCTCGGAATGGTCCGGCACTGGCAGCGCGAACTAGCCAGCGGCAACCCCAGTAGCTCCCGCACGAGGATCCGTCGCTCACAAGCGATCAACGCCACCGGGGCCACCTTCACCGCCATCGTTTTGATCATCGTTCTGATCACGAAATTCACCCATGGTGCCTGGATCGTGACCATCGCCATGCCGCTGCTGTTCGTCACCATGCAAGGCATCCGACGCCACTACCGCCGCGTCACCGCCGAACTCACCCCGACCCCGGCCGGTGTGAGCCTGCCCAGCCGCATCCACGCGATCGTCCCCGTCAGCCGACTGCTCCTGCCCACCCTGCAAACCCTCGCGTTCGCGCGCGCCACCCACCCCAGCACCTTGACCGCACTCACCGTTCAGGTCGACAAGCAAGAAACACACGCGCTCGCCGACGAATGGCGCGCACGCGAGATTCCCGTCGAGCTGAAAATCATCAACTCGCCCTACCGAGAGATCACCACCCCGATCCTCGACTACATCCGAAAGATTCGCCGGGACAGCCCCCGAGACGCCATCTGCGTCTTCATCCCCGAATACGTCGTCAGCCACTGGTGGGAACACCTGCTACACAACCAAAGCGCACTCCGCCTGAAAGCACGACTCCTCTTCACCCCGGGCGTCATGGTCAGCAGCGTCCCCTACCACCTGACCAGC
>DATLQC010000158.1:0-4089 GCA_035535395.1 Propionibacteriaceae bacterium
TGTCCAGCGAACGGGTACGACGGTGAGCGCTGATGTCTCCGCAAGTTCACCGATGATCTTCGACCTTCAGCTCGGCCGGATCACTGAAACAGCGGCTGCACCCATGGAACGGGTCACCGTGCCATGATCAACAGTTCCTCAGAACCCGTACGCGGCCAGCGTGGAGCCGCAGCCGTGGAGCTCACATTGCTCGTGCCGGCCCTGGTCCTGATGCTCGGCTTGTTGGTAGCAGGCGGACGACTCTGGTTCGCGCGTACGACGGTGAACGAGGCCGCCCAGACCGCGGCTCGCGCCGCATCCCTGGCCCGCTCCACATACACTGCCACCACCGCGGGACGAGAGGCCGGAGTACAGTCGCTGACCACTGCTGGCCTGCGCTGCCGGTCGACATCGGTCGTCATCAACACGACGGCTTTCGGGGTGTCTGCTGGGACGCCATCAACAGTCACCTCGATCATCTCGTGCGTCGTCGACTTCTCCGACGTCTTGCTCCCCGGTTGGCCGGGCTCCATGGAACTCACTGGACGCGGATCCGCCGCCCTCGACACCTATCGCAGTCGGTGATCATGAAAAAGTCGATTATGAGAAATGCGACGGCTGTCAGTCGTGATGAACGCGGGCAGTCCATCAGCCTCTTCGTGCTGGTGATCATGGGCGCTTTGATCATCACGACTGGACTGGTGATCGATGGTGGTCAGAAGATCGCAGCGACGAGCCGGGCCGAGTCCGCCGCTGCCGGCGCCAGTCGTGCCGCCGGCAATGCGGCTGCCACCCAACAGTTGGGCGGCGCGGATCCAGCCAGTGCCGCAGTGCTGGCAGCGAAGACCTACCTTGCCGGCCAGCCCGAGGTGCAGGGGGTCGTTTCCGTCGCCAACGGGGTTGTGCTAGTAACCACCAGCGCCCAGCAGCCAACAATCTTGCTGTCAATCATCGGCATCGGTTCGGTCAGCGGGCAGGGCTCGGCCCGGGCCAACATCGTCCCGACTGGAGACTCCCGATGATCATGCCAGGCACCTCAAACCATGGGATGAAGCAATGACCATTGACATCGAGCCACGCACCGCCGCTTCATCCCAAAACACACGAAAACGTAAAGAACGTCCGGCTGCAGAATCATCGATCATTCCGCAACCACCTCGCTTGCCCGGCCGCCGCAATCCCAAATGGATCGCGCTCGGCATTGTGGCCCTCTGCCTTGGCGGACTGCTGTCCTATGTCATCTACGTCCGGGTAGCCACCGAAACAGCCGTGGTCGCGGCTGCTCACACCGTCTATCGAGGGGAGACGATTGAGCAGAGCGATCTCACCACAATCACAATGCGCGGCGGCACCCTCCCACACGCGATTCCGGCTACCCAACTATATGATCTTGTCGGCAAGTGGGCTGCATTTGATCTTGTCGAAGGATCAGTCATTTCTTCGGCCGCTGTCACCGACGCCGCTATTCCGGCCGAAGGGCGGGCAATCATCGGTCTCAAGCTCACGCTTGGCCGCGCGCCAGGTAATTTGTTGCTGCCAGCCTCCCGGGTACGGCTGATTGCAATGCCGGCCGCCGCTGACGGCTCCACAACCGACAAGCTCGCCGGGAGCATCTTCGTTGGCAGCGTGATCGACCAATCGCAGGCCCCCGACGGCACCTCGATCTTGGTTAATGTCGATGTAGACGCGGCTGCGGCGCCGACCATCGCGACGCTAGCCGCCCAAGATCGAATCGCTGTCGTGCGTGACGCAGGTAGGTGATCGACGATGGCGATACTGCTGTTGACCTCCACCGGCGGATCACCAGGCGTCACCACCTTAGCCGTCGGTCTTGCCCTCACCTGGCCGCGGCCGATTATGCTTGCCGATTGCGATCCAGGCGCGCATCAGGCCATCCTGGCTGGCTATCTCGCTGGTCGCTCCACCAGCGGTAAAGGCTTGTTACGCGTGGCTGAAGCGCACCGTGATCGTCGCCCGCTGCGCGAGGTGGTGCTCGACCAGACGTTGCCACTATCAGCCGAGGAGCACGACCGCAGGCTCTTCCTACCGGGCTTTACCAAACCGGGGAGTGCAATGCATTTCGGTGCGGTGTGGGAAGATCTCGCGGAAGCGTTCGACCGGCTGGCCGACGTCGATATCGACGTGATCATTGACGGCGGTCGCATGGGCCCGTCGGGCCTGCCTCCGGCGCTCATCGAACGCAGTGCCCTTGCCGTTGTCGTCCTCAATTCGACTCTGCGGTCCGTCATGAGCGCCCGGGTCCACATGCCGACGCTTCGTGATCACCCACGGCTGGCCTCGACCGATCGCGGGCACCTCGGTTTGATCATTGTCGGTGAGGGAAGGCCGTATCGGAGCGGTGAGATCGCCAAGGCCCTAGATGCACCGGTGATCACCAGCATCGCCGATGACGGGCACACAGCTGCGCACCTATCCGATGGACGGCCGCGACACCGGCGATTCGAGACTTCACCGCTGATTCGCAGCATTCGCGACGCCACATCCAACCTCGCAGTGATGTTGCAGCAGTCGGCCGAGCTGGTCGGTGACCCAACATGAAGGAACAGACCTCGGTTGAGCAGCCGGCTGCTTGAAAGACATTCCGATGCTTGCGGAGTACGACAAGGAACTTTCCAAGCCGGCTGCCAGCCCAAGACCCAGTACGGCACCGACTAACAGCCAACCATTTGGGGTTTACAGTTCTGACGAGCTCAGATCCCAGACCACTCAGTTGCCGACCGGTGATCTTGACTGGAACCAGGTTGTTGATCTTCGCCGACGTGCCTCGGAGATCATCACTGAGGAAGCCGAAGAATACGCCCGGTCGAGTGGCCGTCCGCTAGTCAGCGAAGACCGGCTCCTGCTTGGCCGCTCGATTGTTCGCCGCGTGGTCGCCGATCATGTTCGTTCCCTCCATCGAAGCGGCGCTGAACTCTGGTCGCCAGCTCAGGAGGAGGCCTACGTCACCGCGGTCGAGAACTCGATCTTCGGCTATGGCCGGCTGCAGTCGCTACTGGAGATGCCCGACGTAGAAAACATCGAGATCCACGGCTGGGACTCCGTTGTTGTTCAGTTCGGCGACGGAAGTCGCAGGCGAATGTCGCCGGTCGCTGATAGCGATGCGGAGCTCATTGAAGCAATTCGCTTCCTCGGCCAAAACAGCGAACCATCCCGGCCGTTCGATGACACGCATCCCACCATGACCCTGGCCCTTGGCGAGCGATTCCGCTTGCATGCCATGGGTTTCGGCTTGTCATACCGGCCGAGCATTGTGATCCGCCAGCACACGCTCACCGATGTGTCCTTGGCCGATCTTGCTGACGACGGTTTGATGCCGTACGAGGTTGCACAGTTTCTGGATGCGGCGATCTTGGCCCGAAAGTCGATGGTGATCTCCGGCGATCAAGGCGCTGGCAAGACGACGTTGCTGCGTGCCTTGATCAACTCGATCCCGTTCAATGAACGCTTTGGCACGCTGGAAACCGACTACGAGCTGATGACTCACTTACAGCCCGGGCGCGAGAACATCCTCGCCCTGCAGGCTCGCGTCGGCCATGGTGAGACGTCCGGCGGTGCTCGGATTGGTGACTTCACGATCTCGGAGTTGGTGCCGGAAGCGTTGCGGCAGAACCTGTCGCGACTGGTGATCGGCGAGGTCCGCGGCGGTGAAGCAGCCGCGATGTTCGAAGCCATGCAGGCAGGTACCGGCACGCTCAGCACCACGCATTCGCACTCCGCGGAGTCGACCATGGACCGCTTGGCGTCTCGAGTCGCTCAGGGTGGTGTGCTAACGGTGGAGGAGGCCTATCGTCAAATTGCCCACAACATTCACCTCTTTATCTATGTGAAGCTGGTGGACGAGACATGGAAAGGTGGCACGCGTCGCCGCTACGTGTCGGAGATCCGGCAGGTGGCACGGGCAATCGAGCACGGTCGGCCAGTCACCCACCTCACCTATCACGCCTCAGAAAGTGGGAGCCAGCCCGCTGGATTCTTTCCAGACGCCGACTTCGAGGCCGAACTGCTGCCATTTCGCCGCGCTCTTCCCCGCTCAATGCGAGAGCGATCTGACGTGGAGCATCAGCTGTGAGCAGCATTCTGGCGATCACA
>DATLQC010000159.1:0-2765 GCA_035535395.1 Propionibacteriaceae bacterium
ACATGGGGTGGATGCGCCGATCGATCGAACAGAGTCAGAGCGTCGCGCGGCTGCGGCGCTGATCATGCTCGACCGCCGCGAGGAGGCCATTGAGCATCTGATCTCGGCTCACCGTACGCTTCGGCGGCTCGGTGCTCGGCCACTGCTGGAACGGGTCAACGCGAACCTTGCGGAGCTAGGCGAACGCGCCGAGCGGCGGCTCAGCCGTCGCTCGTTGGCGCAGGCCACAAACGGGAGTCTGTCCCGCCGGGAAATCGAGGTGGTCCGGCTGGTTGCCATGGGCCATACCAGCCGCGAGATTGCCCGGGAGCTCTTCTTGAGCCCTCGTACGGTGGAGTCGCACGTGAGCAGCATTCTGCTGAAGCTCGATTGCCGCTCCCGGGCCGACGCGGCTCGGCGGGCCAGCGAGCTCGGCTTGCTGGGTACTAGCTAGCCTCTGAGTCCACATCTGGACGTACGGGCGTCGCTCGCCACCAGCTAGCGTGGGGTGCGTGCGGTTGGCCACGTGGAACGTGAATTCGATCAAGCAGCGGGTACCGCGACTCTTGCCATGGCTGGATCAGCGGCAACCGGACGTGGTCTGCCTGCAGGAGACCAAACTTGCCGACGACGCTTTTGCCGCGCTCTTGGCCGAGCAGCTGGTGAGCCGTGATTACGAGTTCGCCACGCACGGTGAGGTGCAGTGGAACGGCGTTGCGATCTTGTCCAAGATCGGCTTGGACGACGTCGTGCTCGGGGTGGCCGGAGCGCCCGGCTTTCCGAATCCGGAAGCGCGTGCTGTGACGGCGACGTGCGGCGGAATTCGGGTGCATTCGGTGTATGTGCCGAACGGTCGTGTGCCTGGTTCGGACCACTACCGATACAAGCTGGATTGGCTGGCTGCGCTGGCTCAGGACGTTAGCGCTGGCCCAGAGAACGCGGTCGTATGTGGCGATATGAACATCGCACCGGCCGATGAGGATGTCTTCGATCCTGAGGCGTACATCGGCCAGACCCACGTGACCGGCCCGGAGCGGGAGGCGCTGGCTCAGCTCGAAGCGCTTGGACTGCGTGATGTTGTCCGGGATCGCTGGCCGGGCAAGCGGGTGTTTACGTACTGGGACTATCGCGCGGGTATGTTCCACCAAGACCTCGGCATGCGGATTGATCTTGTTCTGGCAACCGTGCCGGTCGCCGAGCGGGTACGGGCGGCATGGGTTGACCGGCAAGCGCGTAAGGGCTCCGGGCCGAGTGATCATGCGCCGGTCATCGTAGACCTGGATGAAGCTCCGGACGGCGATGTCGGTCCCGTGGTGCCGCCACCCTCCGCGCCGGCTACCCGGCGGGTGACTCTGCCACAGAGTCGCAGACGTTGAGGCCACTGCCCACACGGTGCCGGGCAAAGATCCCGCCCTACCCCCGCTAGTCCAATCGACCAAAAGGGTTCCAGCATTTTTGCGTATTGACGCCGACATCCTGCGGTCGTAACGTCCCCAGAGCAGAGGTTTTCAATTCCCAACCACATCAATCGGAGGCACCGCCATGTTCGCTCAGGTCATCCAGGGCAAGACATCCAACCCACAAGCGCTGGATGCTGCGCTAAACCAGTGGCAGCGAGATCTTGCAGCCGGAGCGACTGGCTGGCTTGGCAGTACGAGTGGAGTTACCGAAGATGGCCGAGTCATCGCGGTCGTCCGATTCGAGTCCGAGGAGGATGCGCGCCGCAACAGCAATCGCCCTGAACAGGATCGCTGGTGGTCTGAAACCTCAAAGATCTTCGACGGCGAGGCCACCTTCCGCGACAGCACCGACGTGACCGTCGATGTTCAGGGCGATCCCGATCAAGCCAGCTTCGTCCAAGTGATGCAAGGACGTAGCAGTGATCCGGAACGTGCCCGGAAGTTGATGGACCAAGACTCCGACAAATGGGCCGAATTCCGTCCGGATGTTGTGGGCAGCGTCGCGATAGGCCACCAAGATGGGGGCTACACGATGGTCATGTACTTCACCTCCGAGGCGGAGGCGCGCGAAGCCGAGCGCAAGGAGCCACCGCCGGAGTTGCAGGCACAAATGGAGGAGATGAACAAGCTATCCGTCGGAGAAACCGAGTTCTTCGACCTCAAGCAGCCCAGGATCGTCTCTCCGTAGTGATCAACTAGCGTCACCTGGTCGTTAATTCGGGAGATCACCCTCGGTGGGTGAGCCGGTCGCTGCACGCTGCCTGCAGATTGGTGTTACCCGCCTTACGAAGGGACCAGGATGACCGTGCGGCCGGCCAGGCTCAACGCAACGGTTGCCGGTCTGTTCATCATCGGGTCGGCGCTCTTCGCGCTTGGATCGGTGCCGGCGTACGCGAATGCGGTCGGAACGACTGCGGATAGCGTGACGTATTTCGTCGGCTCGATCTTCTTCACGGCCGCTTCATTCGCGCAACTCGTGCAAGCCCAGACACCGGCAATGACCGAGATTGACGTCGACTCACAGCATCAGCGGGCGCCGGTTCGTCTCAGGGCTTGGCTACCGCATGATCGCAACTGGCTTGCCGCAATCACACAGTTTCCCGGCACGTTGTTCTTCAATATCAGCACTGCGGCGGCACTTGTGCATAACGCAACCGTGAAGCAGGAGGACCGGCGCATCTGGCGCCCTGACTTCTACGGGTCGACGCTGTTCATGGTAGCGAGCGTCTTCGCCATCCTCGCCATTGGGCGCTTCCTTAGCCTTCGAGCACGTTCCTTGCCATGGTGGATTGTCTGGCTGAACATGATCGGATCGATCTTGTTCAT
>DATLQC010000160.1:0-8240 GCA_035535395.1 Propionibacteriaceae bacterium
GTCGAGGCGCTACACGGCCGGCTCACCATCGAGAGTCGCTTGGGTGCGGGAACCAGCGTCCGTGCCGAGCTTCCGCTATCGACGGGCTCAGCGCGCATTACATCAACATGACTGAGCGGCTCAAGGTGGTCATTGCCGAGGACAACTACCTGGTCCGCGAAGGCGTACGCCGCCTGCTGGAAGACTCCGGGCAGGTGGAGGTCCTGGCCTGCGTCGGTGATGCGCGGGAGCTGCTCGATGCGGTCCGGCGACTGAGCCCGAGCGCTGTTCTGACCGACATCCGCATGCCGCCCGGTCACCATATGGAGGGGATTGAGGCCGCTCGCACTATCCGTACCGAGCATCCCAAGATCGGCGTCGTCGTGCTGTCGCAGCACACCGATGAGAGCTATGCCCGGGCCCTGTTCAACGACGGCTCCGCCGGTCTGGCGTACTTGCTCAAGGATCGAGTTGGTGATCTTGAGGATCTGGTACGCGCGCTCAATGAAGTGGTGTCGGGTGGATCGGTCGTCGATCCGCTGATCATCGACACCCTCGTCGCGCGGCAGCAGACACGCTCGACGAGCCCGCTCGGCTCGTTGACCCCGCGTGAGCTCGATGTTCTGCGGGAGATGGCCCAGGGCAAGACCAACGCAGGCATCGAGCAAGCCCTGTTCCTTTCGGAGTCGACAGTCGAGAAGCACGTCAACTCGATCTTCGCCAAGCTCGGCATCTCGGCGGCGCCGGTGCACCGCCGGGTCGTCGCCGTACTCGCCTTTCTCGAAAACGCCCCGACGCCGGACCGCACCGTACGCCTACGTGATTAGGTGCCGCTACCTCTCCTACTCCACGTTTGCCGTCGCAAGACGGCAAACAAGTGTCCCAAGCGGCATTTGACCCCTCGCCAGCCGTCTTGAGCCGGCTCAGGCAAGTCGGTGTGGTGAGGAGGAGATGCCGAGAAACCGCCCGACATCGCCCATCAGGGATGAGTTGCGAACAGGGCAAGTCCCCTAGTCTCATCACATGAGCATGAGCTCGGAGAACATTGAGGTCTCCAACCGCTGGGCCTTGCCACGCGGCCTGATCATCCTCCTCGGGGTCGCCGCCGCATTGGGCGCGGCCCTGGCCATGAGGGAATTCTCGAAGATCCTGGGGCCGGTCTTCTTAGCACTGGTGCTTTCGATCGCCGTTCACCCGGTTCGGCGTCTCGCCGACCGTTACCGGTTGCCCGCATGGTTGGGCATGATCCTAAGCCTCATCGCGGTCTACGGCATCGTCGTCGGGCTCTTTGTGATCTTGGTCATCGCAGGCATCCAGTTCGCAACGCTACTTCAGGACTACGGCCCTCAGTTTCAGGCCTTCTTGCAGCAGACCGTCCAAGTCCTGGAGTCGGTCGGGATAAGCCAGCAGAAGCTGGAGGACATGGCTAAGGACCTCAACCCAAGCCGGGTTGTGGGGTTTGCGGGCAGCGTACTGGGCGGCATCGCCGGCGTATTCAGCAATGTCTTATTTCTTATCGTGCTGCTGTTTTTCACAGTTGCCGACGCCGGAGAGTTCGCCTCCAAACTCGAACGCATCTCAGTACGCGGCGAGCGGCTCGTCCGTGCGTTCCGGCAGTTCGCTCATGGCAGCCGCCAATATCTCGCGGTAGCCACCATTTTCGGCGTGATTGTCGCATTCTGCGACGTCATAGCACTCTGGATTCTCGACATCCGCTACGCGTGGCTTTGGGGACTGTTGGCGTTTATCACGAACTACATTCCGAACATCGGCTTCATTATCGGATTGATACCGCCAACGATCATCGCCCTGCTTGATCACGACGTGGTGACTGCCATTATCGTCGTCGTAGTCTATTCCGTGCTGAACTTCGTCATCCAAACTATCATTCAACCTCGAGTTGTCGGCACGACCGTCGGACTCTCGGCTACGCTCAGTTTCCTGTCCTTGATCGTTTGGGCCACACTCCTGGGCGCTCCGGGCGCCTTTCTTGCTGTTCCAATGAGCCTGTTTGTAAAGTCCTTGTTTGTCGATGTTGATCCCGAACATGACTGGGTCGAACCTCTTTTATCCAGCGGCGGCAAACGCGATGAAGAGCCTGAGGTGGCTCAAGTCGAGGGCGTGAATGCGATCCAAGCAACCGAGGCTGCCGTCAAGCCGACGCAGCCCCTAGGACCTTAGAGGATTCCGAGACTTTCCGCGCGCAGCACCGCTTCCCGCCGCGTCTGTACGCCGAGCTTGCGGTACGTCGATCGCAGATGGGTTTTCAGTGTGTTCCGCGAGATGAACAAAGCGGAGCAAAGCTCGCGCTGATCAAGTGGGGTCGGCAGATATTGCAGAATCTCCAACTCGCGTACCGACAGCGGATCGGGCAATTGACCGCCATACATCGGCTGCCGCCGGAGATACGTCAGCAACTCGATCACCTGCTCCCCATGCGAGGTGATGCGACGCCGCTCCGCCTCCAGGACAGGCGTAATCGCGGCGGCGATTTCAATGTACGGTCGGCGCCAGCCGTGTGCCTCGGTGCTCTGCAAGGCGAGCCGGAGATAGTGCAACGCTCGGTCCAGCATCTCTGCCCGGAACGCCAGGCTTGCCGCCCCGAGCAGCACGCGCACGCGTAATGCCTCCGATCTACCGGTCAGGAGTGCTGACTCAAGAGGCAGACTGCTGATCAATAGCTCCGGATTCATCCCAAGCATGCCGGCTCGAGGATCTAGCGCCGCACGCTGCATGGCCCATGCCCACAAATAAGACTGATTACGCGATCCATCGCTAAAGTCGGTCGATGAGTTCGCCGTCGATGAATTCAGGGCCATGTCGAGCGCATTGGAAAATTCACCGGCGGCCAGATAGGCGTCGATCCGAGTGATTGCCCACAATGACCCAATCGTCGACCATTGCGGTATGTGCGGATTAGCGGAGATGAGATCATCGAGCATCAAGGCACAACCGCGGGAGTCATGGTCCCGAATCAAGCGCAGGCGCGCGTCGGTGATCGTTTCCAGCGACTGGCTAATCGGTTGCGGAAAGGCTGATCGACTGTGGCGCTCCGCTGCATGATCAAATTGCATCGGTGCATGATCATGAGTCTCCATCTCGACCCATTGCCGTGCGAACCATGTCGTACCGGCATGATCGATAGCACCTCGAGCACTCTCGCGCTCGATTATTGCTGCAGCGCGATTGACATAGTGCTGTGCCGATCGAAGATCACCAGCAACAACTGCTGCCCACGCTCGGATCTCAAGATCACCGAGCTGCGCGTTTGCGTACGACTCGGTGCTTGAATCACGAGATTCGTTCAACACCGCCTGCACTGCATTCGGCGCACCATCCGCGAAGAGGCTGGCTGCCTGCAGCTGATGCCATGCCGACCGGAGCCCTGTCACTGCAGCCGTTGAAGCGGGTGCTGAATCGCGACCGGGATGGACCTCCAAGATCTGGAGCGCCTCATCGGTCTCACCCCGCTCGGCCAGCAGCCAGGCCTCCACGAACTTCAGGACGGCAGTCTGGAGCTTCGTCCCATCAAGAGGTGGGTCGTCGATGATCGACGCTGCTGATCCGATTGCCTCCGTCCGCGCACCGGCCCCTCGCTTGACCAGGATCGATGCCAACCGCAGGCTCGGACTGGCTTCAAGATTGGAATCAGGTAACTGTGCGAAGGTACTGCGTACCCATCCCCAGTCGCCGGTCGCCAGTGCCACGCATGAACCAGCCAGCACAGAGTCGGCAAGCACCTCCCACGATTGGCCCTGCACAGCCAAAGGCGCCGCACGTACGTGCTCGCCGTGCCGCGAGAACCAGTCGGCGGCCAGCGCGGACAGCCGCCGGACTTCATCAGGCGCGGTACGCATCAGTTCAGCAAGCAGTAAAGCCCGGAACATGGGGTGGTAGCGATAGGGCCAACGTCTATCCGCGAGCCGATGGAGAAAACCCGGTTGGATGTGCGCCCGCTCGAGCAGCAAGGCGCTGTCGGAACGGCCGGTGAGCTCGTCAGCCAGTTCAGCGTCCAGAAATTCGCTGACAGAAGTCTGCAGCAGAAACTCGCGAAGATCATCAGCCGTATAGGCCAGTGCCTGGCCCATCAGATAGCTGCCCACCGCACTGTCGCCTTGCAGCAGCGTCGAAAACGCTTCTTCGGAATGAGCTCCGCTAATCAGTGGCGTCGTTGAGAGCCTCAAACCGGCCGGCCAGCCCTCGGTATGAACCCACAGGGCGTACGCCTGCTCGGCACTGACGGCAATGTGGTTCGCCGCCAGAAACAGCCGCGTTTCATCTTCGTCAAAGGCCAACTGGTCGGCACGGATCTCCAGAACCTTGCCAGCCATCCGCGCTTCGTGAAGGGCCAGAATGGGATCACTCCGCGTAGCAATCACAAGCCGTCGCTTCCCGCCCGCCCGACGCAGCGCGTCCCGAAGCAGTATCGTGCCACGATCACGCTCCAGCAGGTGCACGTCATCGATGATCACCGTGACAACGGACCGACTGAGCGCCTCACCGACCTGTTGCCACAGCTGCCACTGGTCAATGATCTCCGCTGGATCGAGGCGAACCACCGGGCTGCTGCTTGAAGCCCATTGCCGCAACAGCGTGGTCTTGCCGTAACCCGCGGGGGCGGAAATGAGCGTGATCGGTTCAGGAGCTCCCCTACCGACTTGGAGGAGCCTCCGGCGTGCGATCACACCGTCTTGTGAAATAGCCGTCCCTCCGTAGAAGGCAAATCGTGAACTGCCAGGGGCTGCTTCGATGGTCGGCCTCGAACTTCGTCCTCCCTGTTCCCTGGCTCGCCCCACGATCGTCGGCTCGTCAAATTCCCCCGAAAACGCGCCGGGATCCATGCTACGGGCGCAGCTATTTCACGTCCAGGCTGCTTTTTGCCGTACTTCCAGCAGCTCAACCCCAAGATCTTGCATGGCCTGCAGCGCGCCATGCAGCTCAGCTTGATCGCGGAACGCGCCCACCAGGATGGGACCGCTGGGCGTTTGCTCGACGTGCAGTCCTAGCGGTTCCAGCGCTGCAACTAGCGCATCGGTCAAAGCACCGCGGACCCGGATCTCATATGTCAGGCGCTCCGCGCCCCGAGTCATGACCGTGCCGCAGCCGCTTGACCGGTGGACGCCAGGGCCCATATGACAAGCACATCGATGGCAATCAGAACGATGGCAAAGAATTGGCATCCTCCTGCCATGATCTTCGCGGCCGCGAAGACGGTAATGCCGATCGCCCACGGGCTCTCTGCTCTGGAGCTCCTTAGGGACATGCTGCCTCCATACGTTGACTCGCAACGCGATAGTGAGATAAAGGCACACTGCTCTTATGGGGCGGCTCGGGCATCACTCTTCCTGGGTGATCTTGCCTCTAGCCCATTTCACAGGACACCGCTCGCCGTGGCTGTGGATCGGCAGTTTCACTGGCGGCGTCCGGGACGTAGTGTCCAGAGTCCACCGCTGTTGATGAGTGCGAGGACGAGGACGCAGCTCGCGAATGCCATTGGGTTGACGCCCATGATCAATCCGACGGCAGTAGGGAAGACCACAGCGCCGATTGTGGAGACGGCGGCCTGGAGGCCGACGAGCCGGTCAGTTGCGCCTGCGGTCGTCCGCTCTGCAGTAGTGAGGACGAGGAGTGGATAGACCGGCGCGAGTGCCAACCCGAGCAGGATGATGCCCCCGGCAGCAAGCACTGGTTGACGCGTCAGCGCAACACGGACGCCGTCACCGCGACGGTGGTCAGTGTCCCCAGAACGGGCCAGATGCCTATTCGTTGGGCTAGCGCTCCTAGCAGGATTCGGCCTAGCACGATGGCAGCCCAATAGCTCGAGACGATCACGCCGGCGGTTGCTGCGGGTAGGGCTACCGCGCTGAGTAGGTAAACGAACGCCCATAGTCCTATCGCAGACTTAAGGCCGATCTGTACGGCGACGACCAACAGGCCTCCGACCGCCGGAGCTCGCCTCCACCAACGTGGCCGTCCCGAGGATTGGTCCTCTGTCGATGCTGCGGCCACAGCGACAGGCTCGGCTGACGCGTCCCTCCATCGCCGCAACGTGCCGGCGAATAGAGCGGCCAACAGCGCCTGGATGGCCATGACGGTGATGTAGGCCCAGCGCCAACTCCTTCCCATGCCGATCACGGCGGTGACGATCAATGGAGAAGTGGCCGCTCCGATTCCATAGGCGGCGTGCATGAGGTTGACTTGGCGGACGCCGAAGTGCCGGGCGGCGTAGGCATTCAGCGCAGCGTCGACGGCTCCAGCGGAAAGCCCGAACAAGACTGCGCAGGCCACGATGACCCAAATAGGCAGGTGCGAGCGCGCAACAGAGTAGGGCCGTCGCGGAGATGGCCACGCTGCCCGCCAGCAGCCGCCCGAAACCGATTAGTGTCGCCGCCCAGGTCCGACAACTGGTCGAGATCACTGTGGCGGCAACGCCGAACGGCAGTACCAGGGTCATCGCCGCAAGGGGTTGGTTGAAGCTAACCCTCATGAAAGGCCACGCGACTCCCAGCATGGCGTCTGGGAGAGCAATGGCGAAGAACGCAAGGAGAGCAAGAACAAAGAACACGGACGACGGCTTTCCACTCGAGGTCGACGACAACAGCAAGTGGGTATGCGCTGCCCGGTCCGCCTAAGGAGGCAGAAGGTTGACGGCAATCTCAGCCGAATGGCTGCAAGTATCGGGAGCCGGCACGCCCTGATCGGGTCAGCGCGTGCCTGGTGCGCCGGGAGCCGAGCTCGTCACTCGGGCAGTATGCCACCCGAACACTCGTCGGCGCGCCCTCCGACTCTCGCCGCGTAGCGACCCCTGACGTTTGGTCGCGTACCTGGCTAGCTAGCGTCATCCTCGTGGCCACGCTGTCGGATCTGGTTGAGCTGCCTGGCGGAGCCTTCCAGATGGGCTCGCAGCAGTTCTATCCCGATGAGGGACCCGTCCATGACGAGCAGGTGACGGCCTTCGCGATTGAGGAGCATCCGGTTACCAACGCCCAGTTTTCGGAGTTCGTGGCCGATACCGGGTATGTGACGGTGGCCGAGCGACCACTCGAGCCGGCCTTGTTTCCTGACCTTGCGTCCGAGGATCTAAAGCCCGGCGCACTGGTGTTTACGCCCACCAGCGGGCCGGTCGATTTGAACGACTGGCGTCAGTGGTGGCGCTGGTCGACAGGAGCCGACTGGCGACATCCCTTCGGTTCTGACTCCAACCTCGACGACAAGGCCGATCACCCAGTGGTCCAGGTCGCCTATGAGGATGCGGAGGCGTACGCGAGTTGGGCTAGCCGGCGCCTACCGACCGAGGCCGAGTGGGAGTACGCCGCACGCGCTGGCGGCACCACGACGTACGCCTGGGGCGAGGAAGTTAAGCCGGGCGGCGAGCTGCTGGCAAACACCTGGCAAGGGCATTTCCCTTACCAGAACGCCGGCGCTCATGGCTGGGTCGGCACCTCACCGGTGGGTTCTTTCACACCGAATGGGTTCGGATTGAGCGACATGATCGGCAATGTCTGGGAGTGGACGACCACGACCTATCAGGCAAGGCATGTGGTGGCGGCGCCATGCTGTGGCCCGTCCACAGTGACTTCTGCATCGGTTGATCAAAACACCCGCAAGGCACTAAAGGGTGGATCACACCTGTGCGCGCCGGAATACTGCCTGCGATATCGCCCGGCGGCGCGGTCACCCCAGTCGCTTGACACCTCTACCACCCACATTGGCTTTCGGTGTGTGGTGAGCGCTTAAGGGCTGAGCGATTCGGCCGGGGCAGGCGTTTCTGACTCGACGGGCTCTGCAGCTACCGGGCTAGGCGGTCGACCCAAGAACTCGATGATCACCAAGACAACCAAGACGCAGAGAGTTATGCCGATGATCACCTTCCCGGTCGGCTGATCCCAGAAGACCAGCACCAGGGCTGCTATCGCAATCACAACGATCCGCAGCACCCGCTTGTAGCTGTAGACCCAGGCAACTACCGGTCCAGTGCGGAAGCCGGCTTTTTCAGCACAGCCTCGCAGCCAGGCGATCCCTCTGCTCAAGCCTGCGCGAGCCCGCACTGCGGTGACCGAGCGACCGGTGAAGAATCCGGCCAAGGCGATAACGAGGCCAAAGACCAGGACCGTACGCAGCCCGAGCCGCAGGAACCGCACCAGCGTGTCGTAGAAAGCGGCCGCGGCCTCATAGGTCAGTACTCCGGCAGGACGGGTATCGAGGTAGAGCGCTCGGAGCACCAAGATCCCAATTCCTAGCGCTAGCATGCCGCCAGCCAG
>DATLQC010000161.1:0-5281 GCA_035535395.1 Propionibacteriaceae bacterium
GTCGGCGAAGGCAGCCCAGTGTGCGCCTCTGGTTGCCGCGTCGAAAGCGGTCGTCACACTGAGCCGCTCGCTCGGCTGGCAGTGCTGCACCGCAGCACGTACGGTCGCCCAGCCGGCGAGTGGCGTGACGGGTGCATCGGTGCCGAAGGCTAGGGGTACGCCGAAGGTCGCCAACGTGGCGAACCGGTTCATGCCCTTGGCGCGGTGTGGGCCGAGACGTTGCTCATAGAGCTCGCCAGGCTTACCCCAGGCAGCATCAAAGGCGGGCTGGACGCTGGCTACTACACCGAGTTCGGCCAAGGTAGCGATGTCAGCTTCCGAGATCATCTCAACGTGCTCGAGGCGATGCCGCGCCGCGCGTACTCGCGGCACACCGAGCACATCCGCCGCCCGGCGGAGCCCTGAGACCGCAGCGGCAACGGCGTCGTCTCCGATGCAGTGAAAACCAGCTTGCAGTCCGGCCTGAGTGCAGGCGATGACATGATCTGCGATCTGCTGCTCGGAGAGGTAGCGGGCACCGCAGGTCTCCGCGTCGGCATACGGCTCCCGCACAGAGGCGGTACGCGAGCCGATGGCGCCGTCCACACATAAATCACCGGCAAGCCCTGCGACGCCCGCTTGCTGCGCCCACTCGATGGTGGGCTCGGTGGCAAGCTCGCCCCAATAGCTCACAACGCCCATGCCCAGCTCTGCTGCGACCTCCCGCACGCGCCTCAGATCCTCCCTAGGCCCGAGGTGTGGACCGCCGAGCTCATGAACTGTGGCCACACCCTGCGCTGCGGCCGCTTGCAGCGCGGCTCGTGCTGCGGACCGACGCTCTTCGTCGGTGAATAGCCGGTCCAGACTGCCGCGGCACAGATGGTGAGCTTCGCGGGTCAGCAGCCCGTCCGGGCGGTATCCGATTGCTGTGACGACACCTGGAAGTTGATCAAGGAGGGTGGTTGAGACTACGGCAGAGTGGACGTCGACCCGGGCCAAATAGACCGCGACTCCACCGGCTGCCCGGTCAAGCTCGGTGCGTGTCGGAGGCAGCGGCTCCGGCCAGGCGCGTTCGTCCCAGCCGTGACCGACGATGATGTGCGCATCCGGATGGCGTCGCGCGTACGCGGCCACCCGCTGCACTGCATCCTCTCGACTCGTCGCATCCTGCAGGCCAAGGCCCGCCATTGCTTGGCCGGTCTGAATGAGATGCACATGAGCATCGACAAACGCCGGGGTGACTAGCCGTCCCTGAAGATCAACTTCGGTTTGTCCGGGCGCTGCCCGTCGGGCTCCCTCTTCACTCCCGATGAAGCTGATCAATCTCTTGTCGGTTACAACAGCAGTCGCATCCGGTTGGCCGGGCGCGTAAACGCGTCCCCCGACGAAGATCACGAGTCAGTCCAGGGGTGAGTGCTTGGGTTAGATCTGCGGGCGGTCCTCGAAGGGGATCGAAAGCACCGTCGTCGTGTCTGTGGACACTTTAGCCGCGGCTCGGATACGAGCCAACGTGGACTCTAGATGTGCCATCGTCGGCGCTTGCACCTTCAACAGATAGCTGGCTTCCCCCGCCACCGAATAGCAGGAAACGACCTCTTCAATATGCTGCAAACGCTCCGGTGCGTCGTCGGGCTGGCCTGGATCAAATGGCTTGATCGCGACAAAGGCGGTGACCAATAGACCAAGCTCAGCAGCGTCAAGCTTGGCCGTGTAGCCCTTGATCACGCCACGCTGCTCCAGGCGCCGAACCCGTTGCTGAGCAGCGGATGTGGACAGGCCGGTCTCCTTGCCGATGTCTGTATAGGACATCCGGCCGTCGCGCGCCAGCAGCGAGAGAATACGACGGTCGAGCTTTTCCATGGGGGCTATCGTGCCAGTATTCGAGTGTGCGCTCACGCAAAATTATGCTTTTGGACACCGCTTCGCTGTACTTTCGTGCATTTTTTGGCGTACCCGATTCATTTCGTGGTCCAGATGGCACACCGGTCAATGCGTTGCGTGGGCTGCTGGACTTCATCAGCAGGTTGCTCAACAGCTACTCACCGTCCCATCTCGCGTGTTGCTGGGACAATGACTGGCGTCCGAAGTGGCGTGTTGATCTAATCCCGTCGTACAAGGCTCATCGGGTCGCAAAGTCCGGCGACACCGTTGTGGCCGAGATGGCGAGCTCGGCGAGCACCACACCTGAAGGAGCGCCAGAGGGACTCGCCGTACAAGTCCCGTTGATCTTGGCGGTCCTCGACGCTCTCGGCATTGCCGTTGTCGGCAAGGATGGTTATGAGGCCGATGATGTGATCGGAACCCTGGCCAGCATCGCACCGATGCCGGTCGACGTAGTTACTGGCGACCGCGATCTCTTTCAGGTGGTAGACGACGACCGTCAGGTACGAGTGCTCTACATCGCACGAGGTGTCGGCAAGCATGAGGTTGTCGATAACGCGTGGGTGCAAGAGAAGTACGGGATACCGGCGGCCGCGTATGTGGACTACGCCACCATGCGCGGCGATGCCTCTGACGGGCTGCCGGGGATTTCCGGCATTGGCGACAAGACAGCCGCCACACTGCTGAACTCCTATGGCAATCTGGAGGGCATCCTGGCGGCGGCGAGCGGGCCGAAGCCCAAGATCAGCAACGCAGTCGCTGCCAAGCTCGGTGCCGCGATCGACTATCTGGCGGTCGCCCCGTCCGTGGTGGCTGTGGTACGTGACCTTGATCTTGGTGTCTCCTTTGATGATCTTGTTTGTCCTGTGGCACCGGCCAAGCCGGAACTGTTTGCTGAGCTCACCGAGCTGTTGGGCCTCGGCGGGAGTGCCGAGCGCGTCCTAGCCAGCCTCAGCAATGACCCTTAAGACCCTGGCACCCGATCTGCAGCTGATAACGGCACGGCCGTATCGACTGGCACTTAGCTCCGCGGCCCCTCCTGCTGCGGTGATCGCCCAGCTCAGCACTGCTGATCGCCCTGGTGCTTTGTGGGGCGACTGGTTCGGCGGTGGATTGTTGATCTTTCGTCGCCCCTTGCGTGTAGCCGAGCCGGTCGATGCGTCTGACGGGTTTGACTGCCTCGACGAGCAGCCCAGGCTGGTGGGACCTGAACCGACATCGGGGATCGTTGGTGGCGGATGGCTCAGCTGTTTCGGCTACGACTCCAAGACCACAGCGTTGGCCTTCTATGACTCCCTGCTGCGCTGGCAGCCAAACGGTGGATGGTGGTTTGAGTCCCTTGGGCTAGCCGGGCAGGAGCGGGACAACGAGGCAGCTGTGGAGTACTGGATGGCGACGTTGAGCACTGCCGCGTCGGCAACAACCCCACCGGTGAAAATCGGACCCTTCGGCGTCTTCAGCGATGCTGCAGACGCTCGAGATCGCTACCTCGCCGCCGTCGAAAGCGTGATCAGGCGGATTGATCACGGCAGCTACTACCAGCTGAACCTCTGTATCCGGCTGCACGCGCAGGTGCGCAGCAGCGCCGCCGAGATTTTCGGGCAGCTCAGTGATCAATTGCGACCTGCCTTTGGTGGACTGATCACTGGGCCGACCAGCCACGGTTCGCCGCGCATCATCGCAAGCTTCAGCCCTGAGCTGTTCTTGCGGATCCGGGATCGTACAGTCATGACCGCCCCGATCAAGGGCACGGCGCCCCGAGGCTCCGACGATCGTGGGGCGGTGGCACTGCGCGCCTCGGCGAAGGATGCCGCCGAGAACATCATGATCGTCGACCTGATGCGCAATGACCTGTCCCGGGTTTGTCGAGCCGGCACCGTCGCGGTTCACGATCTGCTGAAGATCGAGCCCCATCCGGGCGTCTGGCATCTTGTTTCGACCGTACGCGGGGAACTTGACCCGCGGGTGACAACCGGACAGGTGCTCGATGCCGCTTTCCCACCGGGATCGGTGACCGGTGCACCCAAGATCTCCGCTCAACAGGGGATCGCTGATCTGGAGGCCGAACCGCGTGGGGCTTACACCGGAAGCATCGGTATGGTTAGCCCGCTGGCTGGTGCGGACTTCAACGTGATCATCCGCAGCTTCGAGATCAGCGACGGTCAACTGGAGCTCGGTGTGGGTGGCGGGATCACGGTCGACAGCGTGCCGATGCGGGAGTGGTATGAGTGTTTGCACAAGGCAGTACCGCTGGTAGCTGCGGCGGGATCCGTGCTTGATCATCGACTAGTGGATGAGCCGGCGGCGTCGGATCCCGCGCTCCTGGCGTCTGGCGTCTTCGAGTCGATCTTGGTGACTCGAGGCAAGATCACCCGCCTAGCCGCCCATCTCGCTCGGCTCGACAGGTCCTGCCGCGAGTTGTACGGTCACGGGATTCCAGATGATCTTGCCGGCGCAGCGCATGAGTTAGCGAAGCTGCATGCGGACCAGCCACGGCTGGCGATCCGTATTCTCGCCCGACCCATCGAGGACTCGCTGGATCTGCGACTCGACACTCGGCCACTCGGCCCGAGGCCAGCCAGCTCGAACCTCAGCCATCAGTCGCGACCCAACCGTTCTTGGCGGCACAAGTGGGTCGAGCGCTTGGCGTTCGAAGAGGCCGAAGCGGCGGTCAGCCCGGACCTGCCATTCTTCACTTCGCGCATCCGGCCAGATGACGTCTGTGAGACGAGTCGAGGAAACATCTTCGTACAAGATCGAGATGGGTTCTGGTGCACGCCGCCGCTCGACGAGCAAGTGCTGCCCGGAGTAACGCGGCGCGAGGTAGTGGATCTGCTTGATGATCAGCGGACGCCGGTTGTGATCCGGCGTTGCTCGGTCCAAGATCTTCTCGAGTCGCGCGGCGCCTTCTGGACTAGCAGCCTCAGTGGCGCGGTTCCGATCACTGCCGTGAATGGCACAGCGCTGCCGGACGTCTCGGAGTTCACCAACGAGCTCAATGACCGGCTCGGCGCGAGTTGATGGAAGCTCGTCATGCCGCTACGGGTGTTCGTCGGGTCGGCCGCGACGTTCGAGCCGGCGTTGGGTGTTGATGCGTCGGATGCGTGCGTTGATTTGGGGGCGTTGCGCACGATATCGGAGTAGTCGCACCTGCATTCCGTCACCTCCAAGCTGGTGTCTTAGACCGGCTCAGCGCGCATTTTCGTACCCTGCCTGCCATCAGGCTCAGACACTTCTACCGGAGTACGCCGCCAGGCATCGATCACCTCGCGCGCCGCAGACAAGAACCCATCAGCGTAGCCTTCATCAGGGAAGTCACCGAGATAGTAGATCTTGGTTTCGTTTCTGACAGCGGCAAGCGGATCGGACCCCAGCAGGTTGTCACACACGTCCACGAGGTTCGACAGATCATCGCGCAGCA